>CAZXTI010000104.1:3938-6093 GCA_964643565.1 uncultured Hyphomonas sp.
TAAATGGGATATTCGGAATCGGTTTTCTCGGTCGAGCAGTCTACCAGCTTATGTTGGGATGGGACCGCGCAAGTCAATCACGCTTGAAAAACGGGATGGAGCTACATCGTGAAAGCCTCATCCGCCGCTTTGGCGAGGAAACCAAATCATGACCCCCTCAATCGCCGCTCTTTTATATCTGGTCGCAGGCGTTCTGTTTATCCTCGCCTTGCGCGGGCTTTCCAGCCCGGCGACATCGCGCGCAGGTAATCGCAATGGCATGATCGGTATGGCCATCGCCATCGCCACGACGCTCGCCACGCTCTTCACAAGCGGCCAGATTGACGGGCTTACCGCTGGCATTATTGCAGGCGGCATCGCGCTTGGCGGCATTATCGGCGCGGTTATCGCGCGCAAGATCGCCATGACGGATATGCCGCAACTCGTCGCAGCCTTCCACTCGCTCGTCGGCCTCGCCGCTGTGCTTGTTGCCGCCGCAGCGCTCTATGCGCCAGAGAGCTTCGGTATTGTTTCCACCAGCAACGGGGTCATCTTGGATGAAGACCTATGGCGCCTACCCATCGCCACGATTTCCCTGATCGAACTCTCCATCGGCTCAGCCATTGGCGCGCTGACCTTTACCGGCTCGGTCATCGCCTTCGCCAAGCTCAACGGCAATATGTCCGGCGCACCGATCCTGCTACCCGCACGCCACTTGCTCAACATCGCCATAGCAATCGGCATTGTCGTTCTGACAGTTCTGCTCATCCAATCCGGCGGAAGAGCCACATGGATGTTCTGGGCGCTGACCGGCCTTGCCCTCATTCTCGGCATCACGCTGATCATCCCGATTGGCGGCGCGGATATGCCCGTCGTCGTCTCCATGCTCAACTCCTATTCCGGCTGGGCCGCCGCCGCACTCGGCTTCACGCTTGGCAATTTCGCGCTGATCATCACCGGCGCGCTTGTCGGCTCGTCCGGCGCAATCCTCTCCTACATTATGTGCGCCGCCATGAACCGTAACTTTTTCTCGGTCATCCTTGGCGGCTTTGGCGGCGAAGACGCTGGGCCGGCTGGCGGCGGCGACGATAACCGCCCGGTCAAAATCGGCTCAGCAGACGACGCCGCCTTCATCATGAAAAACGCATCCAAAGTGATCATCGTGCCGGGCTATGGCATGGCCGTCGCACAAGCCCAACACATCTTGAAAGAGATGTGCGAAAAGCTGAAAGAGGAAGGCGTTGAAGTCTCGTACGCCATCCATCCGGTTGCGGGCCGGATGCCGGGCCATATGAACGTCCTGCTCGCCGAAGCCCAAGTCCCCTATGATGAAGTGTTCGAGCTGGAAGATATTAATTCAGAATTTTCTGCGGCAGATGTCGCTTTCGTCATCGGCGCAAATGATGTGACCAATCCGGCCGCCAAAACCGACAAGACCAGCCCGATTTACGGCATGCCAATCCTTGATGTTGAAAACGCGCGCACCGTGCTTTTCATCAAGCGCTCGCTGGCGACAGGCTATGCCGGTGTCGGCAATGAGCTCTTCTATCGCGACAATACGATGATGCTACTCTCAGATGCCAAAAAGATGGTCGAGAATATTGTCAAAGCGCTTTAGGCATCGTCTCGTAATATTGCGCTAAACACACCGCCATCGACATTGCCGCCAGAGAGCACAAGCCCGATCCGTCCGCCCCGCATCTCTTCCGGCAGCGCATAAAGCGCCGACGCCAGTGCCACACAGCCGCCAGGCTCAACCACCAGCTTCAAATGCTTAAACGCAAACCGCATCGCCGCGCGCACTTGATCATCGGTGACCGCAAAACCGCCAGACGCATTATGTTTATTAATCGCAAAGGTCAGATCGCCCGGTTGCGGCGTCATGATCGCGTCACAGATGCTCTGCCCGCCCGGATCAATCGCGCATATCTCTCCGGCCTCAATCGACAGCTTGTGGTCATCAAACCCGACCGGCTCAGCCGCCCAGATTTTCGTCTCGGGGCTGATCTCCTTTATCGCCAGCGACGACCCAGCCATCAAGCCGCCGCCGCCTGCACATGAAATATAATGATCAAGCCGCACACCTATACTGTCCAGGCTTTCAGCAATCTCCAGTCCGACCGTGCCTTGCCCTGCAATAATGTGCGGGTCGTCATAGGAAGGGACAATAATCGCG
>CAZXTI010000105.1:0-6009 GCA_964643565.1 uncultured Hyphomonas sp.
GCGCAGACAGCCTTGCCAGTGCGCGCCAGATCCGCAACCCGATCAACGCAAATGGTGACATCCTCTCAGCCTTTGACGGCATCACCTATTCCAAAGGCGGCCACGTCCTCTCAATGTTCGAGAACTATCTCGGCGAAGACGCGTTCCGCGATGGCATCCGATTGCATATGACCCGCTTTGAAGACGGCGTGGCTGACGTCAATGATTTCATGGCCTCGCTGGCGGAAGGCTCCGGGAATGATGGTGTTGTAGAGAGCTTTAAATCCTTCATCTTCCAGCCAGGCACGCCGTTCCTGAATGTTCAAATGTCGTGTTCACCCGGCAAGGAAAAGCTTGAAATACGCCAATCACGCTATGCCCCGCTTGGCTCAACAATTGATCAGGACGCGACATGGCAAATACCGTTTGCTGTGACGCTTGGGTATAGTGACCGTATCGAGCGCGTGAGCGATATTCTGACAGAGCCTGAACAACGGGTCGCGCTACCGGAAGGGTGCCCGGATTGGATTATGCCGAACGCAGGCGGTGCAGGCTATTGGCGCTTTACTTTGAGCGATGGAAACTGGACTGCACTGGCCGAAAACTTCCACAGTCTTTCAGGCGGCGAACAGATGATGTTTGCAGACAGCCTGAACGCGGCCTTCCGGGCCGGCGAAGTGTCTGCTGAGGCGGTGCTTGCTGGTCTTGCGGTGACGCCGTCAGGTGAGTGGGATGCAGCCAGCATTGCGCTTGGCCGGATTGGTGGTCTGGTCGGCTTGCTTGCCGAGGAAGACAGACCGGAGATGCGCGCATGGATTGGCGAGACATATGCCGACCAGTGGGAGTATCTCAACAGCCGCGGTGCTGCCAGCCTCAGCCAGGGTGAAATTCTCCTGCGCGAGGCGCTCTACAGTCTCTATGTCAACACGGTTCAGGACACTGATCTGCGCGAAGACCTTGCAAGCCGCGCGGCGCAATATGTTGGGCTTGATGGCGAGCCTGACCAGTCGGCGCTACTCCCATCTGAAGTGGGCTCAGCACTACGTGTCGGCGTGGAAGAGGGCGGCACGGAGTTCTTCGATGCTGCGCTTGTCTATGCCAATGAGACGAATAACCAGCGCGAACGCCGGGCCATTTTTAATACGCTCGCCGGGCGCGGCAGCCTTGAAGATGTCACACCGCTCTTGGACTCATCCTTCTATGATCATGTCCAGGGTCAGGAGGCGCTCTTCATGTTCTTCTCCGCTATCCGCAATAGTGATGATGCGGTGCAGGACATGGCGTGGGCGGCTTTCAAGCAAAATTTTGACGGGCTGGTCGCGCGCGTTCCGGAAATCCGCAAGCCGCAAATGGCTGGTGTCGCCGGATCATTCTGTGACAATGCCAAAACAGATGAGGCCGAGGCGTTCATCAAGTCCAAGGGCGAGCTTATCGCTGGCTATGAACGCCCACTGGCACAAGCCGTCGAAGGCGCACGCCTCTGCGCCGCGCTAAGAGAAGCAAAACGTGATGAGCTCACGGCGGCGTTGAAATAGCGCTTGTTTTATTCAAAGAAAGGAACCCTCGCTGCCTTGCGCGGCGAGGGTTTCATTTTGCTTCACAGCCCTGAGCGTGATCCATCGCGCGTAGCGCGGGCGATCAAAACAAAACAGCCCGTGAAGCGGCGACCCATTGGGAGCTAGTCTCGCGGGCGGTCAAACAAAGTAGCCCTGAGCCCGACCCATTGCGAGCTAGTCTCGCAGGGGTCAAACAATAAAAGGCACCAGCGCCTTCCGCTCCTTCGGATAATCCGGAAACTTCTCCTTATACCAACGATGATGCTGGAACGCGCGCGGCCCGATATTGGCGGCCGTAAAGAACGCAAAAGACGCCGCGCCAAGCGTACACGCGGCAATCGCAAAGCCGGTCCACTCAATAATTTCGCCGAGATAATTGGGGGACGTCACAAAGCGAAATCCGCCGCCCGTCGGTATCTTATAGCCCGTCTCGCCGGGCCCCCGCAGATTACGTAAAATATGGTCCGAGTTCAAATTCAGCCACATGCCGAAAAAGAACACCGGCACGCCAATCAGGAAGAAAGGGGAGGTCAGCCATGCTTCTTCAAGGTGGACAGCATAGGCCACGCCCAAACCGTTGACAGAACCGTTGAAGAAGTTGAACACCACCGCCATGAGCCCAGTGGCAATCGGTTTCTTGCCGACGCCGCGTATCCGCATCGGATAGATAAAGGAGCGATAGGTATAATGGCCAAGGAACATCGCCGCCAAAATCAACTGCGCCGTGCTCGCCGCCTCGCCGGAAAGCCCGCGCAGGAAGAAGACCAGAAACATGATCGGCGAGACGGCTTCCATCACCATCCACACAATCCGCTCATCAATCTCCGGCCCCCATTTCCCGCCGCGCTCATAGCGCCCATAAGGCGCGGTCGTAAACACCAGCGACACCAAGGTCAGCCCCGCCGCAATCACCAACCCAAGCGCTGTCGCTTGATAAAAAGAAAGATCAGGCATGGGGGCTCCTTTTGGGTTCATTTCCGCGCAAACGATAATGCCTGCAGCAGTTTATACATTTTCGAAAAGTGTCAAGTAGTCCTCAATCCAGAATTCAACTTGGCGGAGATATTTTTCTATGGTTAATTCATTTCGGATGGGTAATGATGGGATTGGAGAGGGCAATGGCTTTGGTTGAAGCTCGGTCAAAGGTGGCAGAACAGATAAATGATGATTGGCTGAACGGCCCAGCCTTGGCGTTCATATTTCTATTGGTTGCGGGAATACTGGGCGCTTATGATTTGGTTATGCCGGTGTTACACCCCGCAGCTCCCTTACTGGGGTTAACCGCGGCAGGGTGGGTAGTTATCGTCGGACTGATCATTGCGGCTTACATTAGTGTAAGCTGGGCACGTGGCGCAGCGCTTTGGGCGACATTTATAGGTGGTAATTCGCACAAGAAGGTCAAACGTGATGAACCAAACCCTTTCAGCGAACTTTTCATCTATCTCATTCTGGCCCTGATTAGTCTGGCTGGTACATGTTTCTATTTTAAGATTGATGAAATCTGGCAAGCGGCAGCTATAACGGGTGGACTGGTTTGTGCGTTCCTGCCACCGCTTTACTGGTTCATGAAGCTCGCGCGCCAAACATACGGCAAAGACTATGAGCCTGATCATATCTCTACACAGTCTGTATTGATTGGCTTTGTGGTTATCTCGTTAATTGGCGGCTTGGCATGGGCGGCGGGCAGTGGCCGTATTCCTCAGAACCATCCCTTTTTCGGAATTTGGATTCTTGGTTTCGTGCTGGCCTTGTTCTTGTTGTTCATTGTCGCGCCTTATGTCTATGCGTTGAGCCAACGAAATCAGCGCAATACACACTTGCAAGCGCAAGGCTTCCCGCCAAGTAATCCGGTTGGCGCAATTAGCGCTTTTGATGGTTTTCTTGTGCGCTCTCTTGCGCCTCTGACGGGTGCGATCCAGGCTCGCAAAGGTAGTTTTTCACTTCTACCGCATCTATTGCTAATATTGATCTTTTTACCACTTACGGCATTGGGCTTCGCCATGCCTGCCCCTTATGGACTGGTTCCGATTGGGCTGGCAGCGCTGCTGGCGATTGCGCTTGGGCGACGCTGGGCTTGGGTGGAAGATGACCGCGAGACAGCCATGCGCATTCACAAGATTAGAGACAAGAATATCCGCATCGGATTTTTGAACGATTTACGAGATGAAGCGCTGCTCGGTTACGCGTTTCTGTTTATGCTCATTCCATTGGCACTGCGCCAGTTGCAAATGTCGTTTGGCTTTTTCGAGGGCGGTAGCGGAGACAGCGTGTTTGATTGGGTCCAGTTCTTCGGGATCGAGCTGGCCAAAGGTGTCCCGATTGTCGATTGGGCTGACATCTATGGCGTCTCTCCCCAAGCGCCATTCGAGCACCCAAATGACAGCGCTTTGTCACGGCATCTGGTGTTCGGGTCGCGCCTTATGGTCGATATTGTCATCATTGCCGCCCTTTTGCAGGCATGGGGCATCGTCCGGCGTAATGCAGACCAATTGAAACTGTTCAAAGACGGGCAGTTAGATATGCTCGACCCATTCGTTGAAGAGGCGCGGTTCAAAAAAGGTGTTACAAAGAATGCCGGAGGTGCTTTAAATTTAACACCAGATTTGACGGAGCTATTTGAAGAGCATGCGAAGGGCGCACTAAGCCGAAACAATAGGCGAATGATCCCTTATGATGAGCAACGCCTTACAGAGCTTTTGGCCAGTAAAGATAAAAAACTTGTATTTGTCGCCAAGTATCTGACCAGAGAATATTCCTTGCTTGTCGGGAGCACGCATAACCAGATCGAAATTTTGTCGAGCCGTTTTTATAATGAGAAAAATAAGCTTCGCGGCAATGATGACTCGCAGTGGTTAAGTGACCAGAGATATGCCTTCGAAAGCCTGCTAAGACGCGCCAATCGTGAGAATGTCCGTCTTAATGCTGAGTATATTCAAAAGCTCCGAGCAATGGTTGATGAGGTTGCCGAGGAGCCAGCTTTCTTTGACGCGAAGGTCATGGCTTATGAGCTGCTTGGCAGGCAAAAGACAAAATATGGTATCTATGCACTATCTTCAGCTCTTGGCACTATAAATGAGGTAGGGCCAACGAACACAGCAGAATGGTCGTTCAAACGAGAAAAGCTTCAAGAAACACGAGAAACTGTCATTCGCGGCGTTGAACATTTGTGTACTAACACAGAAGGGGACCGCCCAGTTGCGTCAGAGACCATAAAAATGGGACGTGCTTTGCTAAAATGGGCCGCTGAAAATGAGACCAATAAACCTAAAGCAGCAGCGAGGGCTGCCATCAGACGATTGGATGCAACCAGCTAGCCTAAAACCCGCCATGCGCCTCTAGCCATTCAGCTTCCTCGGCTGAACTTGTCCGTCCAAGGATTGTGTTGCGGTGGGGGAAGCGGCCGAATTTTTCGATCACCTCCTTATGTTTTAGCGCATAGCCCAGCGCGTCTTGTATGTGCGGTTTGAAACCCTCTGGTGCGTCGGCGAGGGCGCTTTGGAAGGCGTCAACGCATAGGTCTTGATCGGCGGCGCGTTCGGAGTGTTCCAGCGGCATATAGAAAAATTGCCGCTCTACGGGCGCAAGCTCTAAATCCTGCGCCAGCATAATGCCATGTATGGCCAGATCGAGCGCGACCGGGTCTAGCTCAAAAGCGGCGCGTGTCCCGCGAAATAAGTTCCTTGGAAACTGGTCGAGCGCAATAATCGCAGCCAGCCGTCCGTGTGGGGAGCGTGTTGCCCAGTCATAAGCCAGTCCGCCCGCCAACGCCGCGAGCGTCGGCAGGAACCGCTCGGCGATTAGCGCGTCCGTCTTAAAGGATTTGCGGAACCATAATTTGTTTTTCGCCTTTGCCGCCTCCGGCGAGGTTGCCGCATCCCCGATCCAGAAGTCGAGCAGGCTTTCAGGGGTTTCCAGCGTCATCCAAGCCAGCTCACTCTACACTTTGATAAAAGATCAAACGCCCTCAAGCAGGCCGCTTCGCCACCATCATATAGTTTACATTTGTGTCCTTAGATAGCCGCCAGCTGTCAGTCAGCGGATTGAATGAGACGCCGGTTGGTGGCTCGCAGGTGAGCCCTGCGCCGGTGAGGGGGGCGGTCAATTCGCCCGGCTTGAGAAATTTGTTAAACTCATGCGTGCCGCGCGGCAGCCAGCCAAGCACATATTCAGCCCCGACAATTGCCAGCGCAAAAGCTTTCGGTGTGCGGTTGAGCGTCGCCAGAAACATGATCCCGCCCGGCTTGAGCAGCGCGGCGCAATTGGCCAGAAACGCATCTGGATTGGCGACATGTTCAACCACTTCCAGATTGAACACGACATCAAACGGGCCTTCGCCTGCCTCTAGTAAGCCTTCGGCTGTGCCAGCGCGAAAATCAATGTTCAGCCCGCCCGCTTTCGCGTGTGTCATCGCCGTTTTGATGTTCGCTTCGGAGGCGTCAACGCTGGTCATGGACAGGCCAAGGCGCGCCATTGG
>CAZXTI010000106.1:0-2079 GCA_964643565.1 uncultured Hyphomonas sp.
TTCGTGCCGACCAATTGGGAGAAGACCTATTATAACTGGATGGAAGACATCCAGCCTTGGTGTATCTCCCGCCAGCTCTGGTGGGGACACCGGATTCCGGTTTGGTATGGGCCGAGATTGCTCGATGTGCAGGCCAAGCCTTCAAAAGAAACACTTGAGGCGATTCAGAATGGAAAGCTACCTGTAAGCGTAATCAGGAAAGATAAAGGGGCAGAAGGTCCATATAAAAAAGTTCCAAATCGTGGTGACTACTCCAAGGTATTCTGTGCAGCTACTGAAGCCGAAGCTCTTGAGCAGATGCACGATTACTATTCTAGAGAGTTTAATCTAATTCTGTTTGAAAGAGATGAACTCAGCTTGGAGGCTCAAGAAGGTCCAGGTGGAGGGGCTTATGATATCCCTGTTTATCGCGATCCGGATGTCCTAGACACATGGTTCTCCTCAGGCCTGTGGCCATTCTCCACAATGGGCTGGCCGAACCAAACTGAAGAGCTGGACATGTTCTATCCGGGCGCTGTGCTGGTCACTGCGTTTGACATTATTTTCTTCTGGGTCGCGCGGATGATGATGCAGGGGATTAAATTCATGGACGGGAAAGCACCGTTCAAGGATGTTTATATCCATGCGCTCGTCCTCGACGAGAAGGGCCAGAAAATGTCCAAATCCAAAGGGAACGTCATGGATCCTCTGGAGCTGATTGATGAATATGGCGCAGACGCCTTGCGCTTCTTCCTTGCTCGCCAAGCGACCCAAGGACGCAACATTAGATTGTCCAAGCAAGGCGTTGAAGGTTATCGGAATTTCGGCACGAAAATCTGGAACGCGGCCAAGTTCTGCCAGATGAATGAGGTGCAGTTCGGCGCGGCGCTTGATCCGTCCACAATCAATCACCCGACCAATAAATGGATCATCGGCGAGGTTGCGCGCGCGGGCAGGGCGGTCGCCGCCAATATCGAGGCCTACCGCTTCAATGACGCGGCTGACGCCAATTACCGTTTCATCTGGAACACCTATTGCGATTGGTATGTCGAGCTGATCAAGCCGCTGCTCGGCGGTGATGATGAGGCGGTCAAAGCCGAAACGCGCCTCGTGGCGGGCTGGGTGTTTGACGAGATGCTCAAAACCCTCCACCCGTTCATGCCGTTCCTGACAGAAGAATTATGGGCAAAGCTCGCGCCAAGCCGCGATGGTTTCCTGATGCAAGCGCGCTGGGCAGATTTCGGCCCTGAATATGAAAACGCAGGTGCCGACGCCGAGCTGGACTGGATGCTGAGCTTCATCTCCGAAGTGCGCGGCGTGCGCGGAACGCTGGGCGTGCCCGCAGGTGCCAAGCCAAACCTTGCGATCATTGGCGCAAGCGAGGAGACAAAGTCCCGCCTTGCCCGCCACGGCGATGTCATCAAACGCCGCGCGCGCCTTGAAGAGATCACGCTGGCAGAGGCCCTACCTGACGGCGCGGTTAGTCTTGTTCTCGGCGAAGCAACGCTCGGCCTGCAAGTGGCCGATTTGATTGATCTGGCCGAAGAGAAAACACGCCTCGGCAAAGAAATCGAAAAGCTGGAAAAAGATATTTCCGGCATCGAGAAAAAGCTCGCCAATGAGAAATTCATCTCCCGCGCCCCGCCTGAAATCATCGAGGAACAGCACACCCGCAAAGCTGAAGCCTCATCAGCAATAGAAAAGCTGAGAGCCGCCTTGGGGCAACTCTCAGCTCTTGAGGTCTAGTCACTCTGCTAGAGGGCGATTTTCAGCCCTATTATTCGAGCGGAAAGGATGCTTTCGAGTAGAGCTTTGGTAGCGCATCTTTTAACTCCGTTGGCGTAAACCAACCTGGCACCTGTCGGCTGGAATCGCGGCAAAGCGCGCCTTCCGGATCGAAGGATATAATTCCAGCAGCCGCAGCTTCAGGCGCTTTATTTCGGAATTTGGGATCAGAAACGTCAACAAAAGGCGCGTCAGCTCCGAGTAAAGGACGATGCTCTTTGTCACCCTTATCAAAGTGTCGCTCCAGTCCCCGAAGGACCAATTTCCCAAGGTCGGTCGTTTCACCATTCTTGACATCAAATGCGATTGTTCGTT
>CAZXTI010000106.1:2179-5976 GCA_964643565.1 uncultured Hyphomonas sp.
ATCTGGATGGAATTATGCTCATAAATACGCGGCGATAGTCTCACAGGGATGGCCTGAATATTTACGCGGCCTGTATTAGGAAGCCTCTTGCTTGAAAACGTCGTGTGATCAACAATGACCTCATCCAAAACTTTCGGTTCGTCTTCTTGGGCAAGATCGGACCCATCTTGAAGCGTCGTCGATTGATTGTCTTGTAGACTATAATCCGGTGTCGATTCACTGGCATTGGCGAGGGCGGCGGCGACTAAACAGCCAAACCCTGCTGCCGCTAAAGCTTTCAGGCGCATATGGGTTTCCTTCTTGTCTTATATTATATTGCACTCCAATTATCGCATTGGTTGCAAAATAGCGCCTTGCATCCTTTCTGTCTAATTTTTCATGTTCACATATTAATGAGCTAGGGTTCCAAGCGCTTAGCTATCTTGATTTTCTTTGTTTAAGCGTTCGCTAAATGACGGTAGAGATTCTTCTAACTCTTCAGCGGTAAACCAGCCCATGGTTGGACGCGCAGACTCTCGGCAAAGCGGGGCTTCATTTTTAAATTCGATAATGCCCGCTGATGCCAGTTCTGGTGCTTTGTTTCTAAAGCTCGGATCGGAGATGTCACTAAATGTGGCGTCCGCTCCAAGAAAAGGTCTGTGCTCGCGCTTGCTTGAGGTAAAGCGTGATTCCAAGGCACGTATGATCAGGCGGCCAACATCCGTTGTCTGACCATTCTTAATATCAAACGCGATTGTGCGGCCCGACAAGCAGAAGCTGTAATCACGCCGGGGAATTGGCGTGGGGTTGCCAAAGGGGTCATCGGGGTCAAATACGCGGCCGATTTGATTGAATACGAGGTAGCGAATTTCTGTAATTGCGTAGACGCCTTCTGGCATTGTGACAGAGCGCTTGCCGTGCTTGGCAAGGGGAAGGCGCGAGCCGACAACTTTTTTGCCAATGCCAAGCTCCACGGCAATTGCGCGAAAGTCGACGCCTTCAAGATTATCGGCTTCATAAACATTATCAGCGCCGGGACGCACGGGACGTAAAATTAGCTCAACACCGGCGTGCTCGAAGATACGCGGCGATCCTGCCATTTTTACCGGAAGCGGCTCTATTTTCAGTGTGCCTGTCGTCGGCTCGCGTCGCTTTCGGCGATTGCTTTTGTTGATTTCAACTTCATCAAGGATTTTTGTTTCGTCTTCCCCGTCAGGTGTTGGCGGAGCTTCAGCCGATGGCGCGCTGTCGGTATTTGCTTCCTGAGCATTCGCAAGAATGGCAACTGGGAATAGAATTAACCCCGCAAGCACAAATAAGCGGAACGTAACGGCTAGTTTTTCCATCGATATACCCTTCCAATCTACGGCCATTAATCTGTTCTGGGACAGGTAAAGTCAAATCAACAAAAGGTTAGATAAAACAATCTGCTTTTCAAAACGAGTGGGTTTCGTTTTTTAAATATTCAAGTTCCATGCATAGGCGTGACAGAGGTGAAGCCTTGCACGTTTCTGATATGCTATAAGATTGACCAAAACGAAATGAAAATGGGGTAAACAAAGGTCTATGCAAGAAATCGACCCAATGATCACGGCTGCTTTGAAAGATCTACCAGCGGACTTTGCTGGATTTGATCGTGTCTATGACGCAAAACTCCGCCCGGAGCTTGAGCGATTGGAAGCGGCCCGCCTCGGCGCGGCGTCGAAAGCCAAACAGGGCTATCTGTACGGCGGCGCAGTTGGGGTGATCGGCTTGCTGGCTGGCTTGCTCATTTTGGCGACCCCGATTCTAGGGGTTTTCTCCGCTGTGATTGGTTTTATCACTGCCGCCGTGATGGGCTCCGATCTGCGTACAATTGGCAAGCAGGCTAAATCGCTCATGGTGCAGCCGATCGCGCAGGAGTTCCAACTCGATTATCAGGAGGCTCCGGGGGTGCAAGCCGGGATAGCTGATTTTCGTTCAGCCAAGCTTTTGCCAGGCTGGGACCGGCAAAATTTCGAAGATCGCTTAACAGGCACGCGAAAGGGCACTTCATTTGAGTTTTTCGAAGCGCACTTGGAAGTCAAGCGTCAGACGCGCGACTCCAATGGCCGAATGAAGACAAGGTGGGTGACCGTGTTTCGTGGGCAATGCCTGCGGTTCAAATTCGCAAAATCCTTCCTCGGACGTACGCTCGTTGCGCGTGATGCCGGGTTTTTCAATCGGTTTGGCGGCGGTGACGGGATGCGGATTGCCAAGCTTGAAGACCCAAAATTTGAGAAGCTATTCACCGTGTACACAACAGATCAGGTCGAAAGCCGTTATTTGCTTACGCCCGATTTTATGCAGCGCCTTGTCGATTTGGAAGAGGCATTCCATGGCGGCAAACTGCGCTGCGCCTTCGTTGCGGGGGAAATCCTGATTGCGCTGGAAGGGGGCGATTTGTTTGAGCCGGGAAGCCTGTTTAAGCCGATGGATAATCCTGAGCGGGTGCGCGAGCTTCTAATGGATTTTGCGGCGGTCTTCCATCTTATCGATGCTGCATCAGGCCCTAATCATCGGGCAAGATGAGGGTGCTGACCCGAGATTCTCCGCTGACCCCAATATGTTCAGTTTTCCTTCAGCTTTTATTCGATATAAAACCATAGTGGCGACATGATTCTGTCGCATTTCTGGAAGATATTGTACGTATGAAAAAGCTTATCTCTCTTCTCGCCCTCGGTCTGATGCTAACTGCGCCGGCTGCTGCTTTGACGGCAGACGAAGCACGCGAATGTCAGGCATTGGCCAACTCTTTTGGGCCAGCAAAAGCGGCCGTGAATAAAAAGGTTGCAGAGCGTGATGCGCTGGCCGAAGCAACAGAAGCTGCCGGTGAAGCATGGGAGAACGCGGAAAATGTTCGCACGCTTAGTGCTGAGGCTGCGGCTGAGGCAGATGAGCTACGGGCCGTATGGGAACAGAAAAAGGTCGAGTTCAATACGCTGGAAAGTGATCTGTTTGATCAGTCCACGAAGTTTAATAAGGATCTGGCGCGGTTCAACTATCTGTGCGTTACCGAATAGACTTTTAGTCCCGAAACACACCAATGACGGGCACGTGGTCTGACGGCTTTTCCATTGCGCGTGCATCGCGGTAAATCTCAACGCTTTCCAATCGATCAGCTGCTTGCGGCGAGCACAATAAGTGGTCAATGCGGATACCGTGATCCTTTTTGAATGCGCTGCGTTGATAGTCCCAAAACGAATATTGATGCCCGCGATTGTCCAGCGCTTCAAAGGCTTCGGTCAGGCCTAGATTTTTTAGTCGTTGAAACGCGGCCAAAGTCTGGGGGAGTTTCAGCGCATCATTCGCCCAAACGCCCGGCTCCCAGCAATCCTCATCGCGCGGAATGCAATTATAGTCGCCAGCCAGCACAAAAGCTTCTTCGGTTTTGAGCAAGTCTTGCGCGCGCGCGGCGAGGCGTTCCATCCAGTCGAGCTTATAGTCATATTTCGGTCCGGGCGCCGGGTTGCCATTTGGCAAGTATAATGAGGCGACCCGAATAGGCGTATCGCTCATTACTGTCGCTTCAATATAGCGCGCTTGTTCATCGCTATCGTCGCCGGGTAGGCCTTTTTCAATGTCTTCTAACTGGAAACGGGAGAGCAGGGCCACACCATTATAGGACTTTTGCCCATGTACGGCGACGCTCCAGCCGGCATCCTCAATTTCCATATAAGGAAAAGCATCCGTCTCGCATTTGAGCTCTTGAAAGCAGACGACATCGCAGGCGGTTGTCTCCAATACTTTGAGCACAGTGGGCAGGCGGGCTTTTACCGAATTTACATTCCAGGTCGCGA
>CAZXTI010000107.1:0-5952 GCA_964643565.1 uncultured Hyphomonas sp.
CCTCGCGCGCAATCGCCACCGCGCGATCCCCGGCAATGCCTTCTCCCGCAATCAGCCGCAGCATCTCAAGCGCCTCACCAGTCAGGCCTTTCACAGGGTAGCGGGTGAGGTGGGTTATCACGATGTTTATCTAAACAGCCCCGACCAAGCTCTCGAATAATCCCAGTCCATCGGTGCCGCCTTCATGGCCGCCAATGGCGCGTTCGGGGTGGGGCATCATGCCAAGCACGCGGCCATTTTCTGACAAGACGCCAGCAATATCGCGCGCAGCACCGTTTGGATTGCCAGCATAGCGAAACGCCACACGGCCTTCGCCTTCAAGCTTATCCAATGTCTCGTCGTCCGCGATATAATTGCCCTCATGGTGCGCAATCGGCATGTAGACTTCATCCGTGCCAGCATAGGCGGATGTGAAGGCGGTGTTGGCGCTCTCGATTTTCAGGGCTTGCGGCTTACAAACGAAATTCAATGAAGCGTTCTGAACAAGCGCGCCCGGCAAGAGGCCCGTCTCGGTCAAAATCTGGAAGCCGTTGCAGACACCAAGGACATAGCCTCCGGCATTGGCGTGCGCATGAAGTTGCTCAATGACGGGAGAATTGGCCGCCATCGCGCCGCAGCGCAGATAGTCGCCATAGGAAAACCCGCCGGGCACCATCACAAGATCGGTGTCCGCAGGAATGGTCCCATCCTTGTGCCACACCATCACAGGCTCTGCGCCCGTGATTTGACGCAAGGCCACTTGCGCGTCGCGGTCGCAATTTGAGCCGGGAAAAACGATGACAGCGGTTTTCATAAGCGCCTCTTAAACCAGTTTGTAGGTGTAGCTTTCGATGACGGTGTTGGCGAGGAGCTTCTCGCACATCTCCTTCACGCGGGCATCGGCTTTGTCAGCGCTGAGACCGTCTTCGAGATCAAGCTCGATGATTTTGCCGATCCGGGCCGCTTCGACTTCCTTATAGCCCATGCGCCCCAGCGTATCTGCGACGGCTTTTCCTTGCGGGTCCAGCACGCCCGCTTTTAGTCCGACCTGAACGATGGCTTTCATTTCTGGCCTCCTTTAAAGTCCACAATATCCGCGCCATCGCCTGAGTCTTTGATTATGCCAAGACGCCGGGCGACTTCTGTATAGGCTTCGGTTACGCCGCCAAGGTCGCGGCGGAAGCGATCCTTGTCCATTTTCTCATTTGTTTCCAGATCCCATAGGCGGCAGCTATCGGGGCTGATTTCATCGGCGAGGATGGTGCGCACCATTTCTTTTTCAAAAAACCGACCAAATTCCAGTTTGAAATCAACCAGCTTGATCCCAACACCTGCAAACATACCGCTCATAAAATCATTGACCCGCAAGGCCATTGAGATCATTTCGTCGACTTCATTCGGTGAAGCCCAGCCAAAAGCAGAGATATGTTCTTCGGCAACAAGCGGATCGCCAAGCTCATCCTTTTTATAGCAAAACTCGACCAGCGCGCGCGGCAAGACTTCGCCTTCTTCCAGCCCAAGGCGCTTTGCCAGCGTTCCGGCTGCGACATTTCGCACGATCACTTCCAGCGGGATGATCTCAACTTTCTTGATGAGTTGCTCGCGCATATTGAGCCGTTTGATGAAATGATTCGGAACACCAATCGCGCCAAGCCGGGTCATCATGAATTCAGAAATTCTGTTATTCAGGACGCCTTTTCCATCCAGAACCGCTTTTTTCTGGGCGTTAAACGCAGTGGCATCATCCTTGAAATATTGGATTAAAGTGCCAGGTTCCGGCCCTTCATACAAAATCTTGGCTTTGCCTTCATATATCATTCGGCGTCGGGACATATAAGTTCTCCGGATCGGTGGCGGGGCGCGCAGTACGGCTTGCCCCAAGCAAATGTGAGACATACATCAGGTCACGGCTATGGGACAAACCCTGAATTGCACATTTAGGACAATATTACGTATTGAAATACATAGCGGGTCGCCCCTATATCAGTTTCGTTAGTAATAAGGAACACCTACATGTCGACATTCGATGACATCAAACGCGGCGAAGAAGCCAAGTTCGCAATGGATCAAGCGAGCGAGTTTAAGCTTATGGCGCGCCGGAACAAATTGCTCGGGCTTTGGGCTGCAGACCTGATGGGACTAACCGGGAGCGATGCAGAGGCTTACGCGAAAACGGTCGTCATGTCGGATTTGGAAGAGCCGGGCGATGATGATGTCTTCCGCAAGGTACGGGGCGACTTCGATATTAAAGGCGTTGACCGGACTGATGCGCGTATTCGCGAGCACATGGCAGAGCTGATCCCGGTTGCCCGAGAACAGCTTGCCAAGGAAGTCTAGCGAGAGCCTTTAAAGTCCTTTTTTAAGTGTGCTGCCTAAGCGTCAGTCGCAGCTGATTCCATTGCGCTTCTGATTTGCGCCGCTGAGAGATCTTTGCGCAGGTCGCCGACAATCGTGCCATCATCTATATCGACGAGCAGCAGGATGCCTGTCTTGATCGTATCGCCAAGCTTGGCGCGGATCGGGTCGCCAATACCAAGCTGATCTGCCGCGGCAAAGAAGGCGGCTTCATCGCGCGCGGTATAGTCGAGTACAAAGTGTTGCAGGCCTTCGATTGGGCCTTCAGCTTTGGCTTCGGTCAATTTAGGATCGAGGACTTTGCACGATCCACACCAGTCAGCATAAACCAGCACAGCGGCAAGGCGGGTGTCAGATTTCAGCGCAACGGTTTGCGCGATCGCTGTCTCTGTAGAGCTTGAAGGCGCATCTCCTGTAGAGCCTGAGCAAGCTGACAAGGCGAGGGCGAGGGAAGACAGAATAAGATACTTTTTCATGATAAGGGCTTTCTCCAAAAAAAAACGGTGTGCCAAAGACTAGCACACCGTTTGTTTGAAAGTTAGAAATTTCTATCGCAGCGGCGGCGGACAGTCCGGGCCATTTGGCATACGCGTGCCGGGTGTGCGTCGCTGTGAAATGATCGTCGCCTCGCGCAACCGATCAGCAATCTGTGCTTCATTGAGAATGCGGTTCATGCAGGAAATAGGCTCGCCATTATCTGCTGATATGATCACAGCTAATCCGGTTACACCGCCATACCAATCCCAAAGGTATCCAGCTTGGTGGCTGTCAGCCGTGCGAATCGCATCGGCGTAGACGGCATTCTTTTGATAAATGTCAGAGCCGCTGCGTGCATGGGTCATATCAAGGTTGATCATTTCAACTTGGCCCGCAGGGAATTCTGTCAGCGCATTATTCATGGCCGGGTTCAAAATCTGGCAGTTCGGGCACCATTCTGCGGTGAAGTTCACAATTTTGAGAACAGGCTCAGAATGAGCAAGCATTGGGGCAAGGATAGCAGCAGCTAAGAGAGTAAGGCGGCGCATTTGAGCTCCTAAATCGGTTATTTGACGCGGATTGCGCCGAATTTCACTGTATTCTGTATTGCATTAACAATGCCACAATGCAGATGACGGTTAGCTGAACACGCGCGCAAAAATCGTATCTACCTGCGCCATATGGTAGTCCATATCAAACAGGGCATCGAGTTCGGCATCGGTGAGCCGCTCTTTTATTTCTGCGTCCGCTTTCAGGAAATCGAGAAAGACACCTTCTCCGGCCCATGTGCGCATCGCATTTTGCTGCACCAATCTGTAAGCATCCTCGCGGCTACATTCCTTTTCTACCAAGGCAAGCAGGACACGCTGCGAGTTATGAAGCCCGCCAAGCTTGTCTATATTTGCCTGCATGTTTTCTGGATAGACGAGGAGTTGCTCAATCACGCCTGCCAATCTGTGCAGAGCGAAGTCTAGGTGGACAGTTGCGTCCGGGCCAATACCGCGCTCGACGGAGGAATGGGAAATATCCCGCTCATGCCACAGCGCGACATTCTCCATAGCAGGCACAACGGAAGAGCGGACAAGGCGCGCAAGCCCTGTCAGGTTTTCGGTCAGAACCGGATTGCGTTTATGCGGCATGGCCGAGGAGCCTTTCTGTCCGGATGAGAAAAATTCCTCTGCTTCCAGAACTTCTGTGCGTTGGAGGTGGCGAACTTCGGTGGCGAGCCTTTCAATAGAGGAGGCGATAACGCCAAGCGTTGCAAAGAACATGGCGTGACGGTCACGGGGAATCACTTGGGTTGAGACAGGTTCCGGCGTCAGGCCCAATTCCTTGGCGACATGCGCTTCGATGCGCGGGTCGATATTTGCAAAAGTTCCAACAGCGCCGGACAGGGCACATGTCGCAATCTCCGCGCGCGCCGTAACAAGCCGGGCGCGGGCGCGTTTGAACTCGGCATAATAGCCAGCAAGCTTAAGTCCGAATGTGACAGGCTCGGCGTGGATGCCGTGGCTGCGTCCGATTGTCGGTGTCAGTTTATGTTCTTCCGCGCGTGTCTTAAGAGCCGCGAGCACACGGTCGATGCCAACCAGTAATAAGTCACTTGCGCGCGAGAGCTGGACGGCAAGGCATGTATCCAACACATCCGATGATGTGAGCCCCTTATGTAAATAGCGTGCTTCTTCCCCGACATGCTCGGCCACGCTTGTAAGGAAAGCGATGACATCATGTTTAACTTCACGCTCGATTGCATGGATACGATCAACATCGAATCCACCGCGCGCGCGAACCGCAGCGCTTGTGCCTGGAGGAATTTGTTCCAGCGCTTCCATTGCCTCGGCAGCGAGCGTTTCGATCTCAAGCCAGATTCCGAATTTTGATTCGGCAGACCAGATGGCCGTCATTTCAGCGCGTGCATATCGTTCAATCATTTATATATCCTAGAATCAGAGATCGTTGCCTGACCAACATTAGGCCATTGATGCAGCCATTTATGGAAAGAGTCCTCCCGCGCCAAGAGAAATCAGCGTTTTCTCCACGCCCAAAGCACGAGGATGTGATTTTTTTGCAGCTAATAACTGACAAAAACAAAAAAAAACGCATCTTATGACTAGTCTGTAATGTTCCGGTGAGCTAAAAGCAAAGTTGGACGTAGCTCAGAATAGCAGCTGCGTACTTTAATTGTTAAGCGTCAGTTCATCTTACGCTTTGTATTTGATCAGCCGTGTCCGGTGCCGGAATAGTCCGGGGCAGGACCAAAGGGGAGTATACCATGAAAAAGATGCTATTGGCGTCTGCTGCAGCAACAGTATTTTGCGGCGCAGCACTTGCACAAAGTGCAGACTATCCACCAAGTGCGGATCCAGGCGAGTGCTTTGCACGCGTTCTTATCCCAGAAACAACTGACGTTGTTACTGAGCAAGTTCTGGACCGTCCTGAATCAACAGAGATCAATGTGATCCCTGCTGTATATGAGACACAAACAGAGCAAGTTCTTGTTCGCGAAGAGTCTATCAAGTACCGCACAATTCCTGCAGTATATGAGACTGTAACAGAGCAAGTTGTGGTTGAGCCTGAGCGCACTGTAACACGTGTTGTTCCTGCTAAATTCGAGACTTACACAGAGCAAGTTCTGGTTCGCCCAGCTTACTCAACATGGAAGCCAGGCGCTGGCCTCTTCGGTCGCGGCGCTGCCGGAACTGGTTCAGGTTCTGCTGGTCCTAACGGAGAGCAAGCAACTGGTGAGCTTCTTTGCCGTGTTGAAGTACCAGCACAGTACGACACTGTAACACGTACACGTATTGCTCAGCCTGAGACCACAACAACAGACGTGATCCCAGCGAAATACAAAACTGTAACACGTGAAGTCGTTGCTCAGCCTCCACAGGTTGTCGAAGACCTCATTCCTGCAGAGTACGGTACAGTCACGAAGCAAGTTCTTGTGACACCAGCTCGTGAAGACGTAACTGTCATTCCTGCGACTTACAAAACTGTTGAGAAGCGTGTTGTTTCCGGCGGTGGCGGTCTTGAGTGGCGTGAAGTTCTTTGCGACACCAACACATCACGCGCTAAGGTTTCTGAAATCCAGCGCGCTCTGACTGCAGCTGGCTACAATGTTCCAGACGATGGTGACTTCGGTCC
>CAZXTI010000108.1:0-5941 GCA_964643565.1 uncultured Hyphomonas sp.
AATACGCCGGGCGCGATCGGTTGCGGCATTACGGCAGTTTGCGCACCGCAAGATATGCCGGACGCCACGATCGATATAGGGGTGAAATTGCTTGAGCCGCTTGGACGCGTTGTCGGGCCTGTACCCGAGGCCCAAATGTCGACCATCACAGGGCTGTCCGGCTCAGGGCCAGCCTATGTGTTTCTGTTTGCCGAAGCGCTTGCCAGCGCTGGCGAGGCAGAAGGATTGCCCCCGGAGCTTGCCCAGACACTCGCGCGTGAAACACTCATCGGCGCAGCTTGCCTGCTAGATGACAGCGGTCTGCCCCCCGAAACATTGCGCAAGAACGTGACCTCTAAGCACGGTACAACAGAGGCTGCTCTGGACATATTGATGCGCCGTGATGGTATACTTTCGCTGATAAGAGAAGCTGTGCGCGCTGCTGCAAACCGGGAGCGCGCCTTATCCGACGAAAGTTGAAGGCGAGCCATGCCCAATACAGATGCCAATGCGCTATTGTTTAAGGCCTTGCAAACCGGTCTAGAGCTGGCTGCCGCGCGCGACTGGAGCTCTGTCACGCTGCTTGAAATTGCACACACAGCAGACCTCGACCTAAAAGCCCTTTATGAGCTTGATGGCCGAGCCGCCATCACCGATGCGCTCGATCGCTGGGCTGATCAAGCCATGTTTACCGACCCCGTCGATATGGAAGATACGCCGCGAGAAAGACTGTTTGAGGTCATTATGCGCCGCTTCGAAGCCTTGGAACCGTTTCGACCCGGCGTTCTGTCGCTTATGAAGGCACGGGATAAAATGCCATTTCGCCGGGCCGCTCTCTTGGGTGCGCGCAAGCGGAGTGCGCACTGGGCGCTTGTCTGCGCTGGGCTGGATGGCACAAGCGGCCCGGAGCAAGTTTTCAACGAGATTGGCCTTGTCTGGAGCCTGCGCCAAACTGAACTTGCATGGCGACGCGAAACCGACGCGAACTTCACCATGACAATGGCAACCCTTGATGAAGCCCTATTAGGCTTGGAAGAAAGGCGGGACCGCGCGCGCCGCTTCTTTTCCAACGCGCCCTTCTCTCAAAATTCCAAACCAGACGCGCCTAGACCGGAAGAACCAATGTCGCCCTCAGCCCCCCAAGCGGAGAGCGATCCAGCGTAATTGATCCGCCATGACCGCGCGCCGTATCGCGCGTCAGTGCCAGACCAAGACCAACACCGGGAACATTCTGCGAGCGCGCATTATCAAGGCGTGAAAAGGGACGAAACGCGTCCTGATATTTTTCCTCAGGAATACCGGGGCCATCATCATCAATGATGATTTCAACCCGATCAGCATTTGCCTGCATACGCACCTCGGTCGCATTGCCATACGTATCTGCATTTTGAAGCAAGTTAGAGATCGCGCGCTTTAGTGCCAATGGCCGTCCGGTAATCAGCGCATTGCCGGGTAAATCCGTCACGATGCGCGCTGCCTTAAACTTTCCCACAAGCTCACCAAGCAACACGGCCAGATCAACCTGCGCCGCCTGCTCGCCATCAGCGCCTTGCGCAAAAGCGAGATATTCTTCGAGCATCGCTTCCATATCGCGAATATCAGCCCGCGCAGCTTTGACATCGTCGGTTTGCTCCTGCATCGCCAATTGTAATTGCAAACGCGTTAGAGGCGTGCGCAAATCATGGCTGACGCCGGCTAGCATCATCGTGCGCTGTTCGGTAAAGCGCGTCAGGCGCCGGCGCATTTCGATAACGGCATTTGCAGCCGCCCGAACTTCGCGCGCGCCAGATGGCCGGAAACCTTCAACCTCCTGGCCGCGCCCGAACGCCTGCGCCGCTTCGGTTAATCTCAGAATAGAGCGCACATGGTTTCGAAGGAATGCAAGTGCCGTCAATGTCATGAACAGGCTTACAAGCGCGACCCAAACGATGAAGATATGTCCGTTAATATCGACAGCACGCTTGCGATCAATGATGACCTGCAAAATACGCTCATCATATGGCACACGAACATCAAGTTGACGCTCCTCATTTACGAGGAAAAGCTGCGTATTTACACCCAAAATCGTGTCTAATTGTTCGCGTATAAGTCCAGCATAATAGAACCGCGTTTCTAGCCCCTCATCTGTTACCGTCGGTTGGAAGTCACACTCAAAATTGATGTTTAAACGCTGCGCGATCGATGCGTGGGCCGAGCGATTGTCAATATCAACGCGGCACGTCTCCACGATAAGCGATACTTGACGCGCAAACCCCTGAGACAGTTTCGTATTTACGGTCGTTAGATGCCCGTAGAAATAATAAATCGTCATCAGCGCAAGAACGACGAGAATGGGGACAAGGCTCAGCAGAGCGCTACGCGCATATAGCCCTTTGGGGAAAATGCGGCGGAAGGAAAACCCTAGCATCTCAAGCCCCGTCCCATACCAGCATGATGTTCGTGCGGTCCTTGTCTGCAAGCCGATACCCAGCTTTGATCAGGCCAGCTTCGCAGTCTTCTTGCCAACGGTCCCGGTGGCAATGCTCCAACACAATCGCGCGCGGCCAGAGGCTTTCAGGCGCCTGTGCGATATAGGGAAGAATAATTTCATCCTCATATCCCTCGACATCGATTTTCATCACATCGACATGCGCAAGTTCAGCCTCTTGCAAGATGGCGAGTAAAGGCCGCACACGCACAGTCATCATCGAAGCACCGTCAAGCTTGCGCGCACTGGCTTGCCCTAGCTGCTCAGGTACGCTCAATGAGAGCGTCCCCGCCTCAGCGCCCAGCGCGATATTGTGCAGATAGATCTCCGGGCCAGGCCCGCGTGCTGCATTAAGATGCCTCAGATTGAGCGATAACCGTTCAAATAAATCAGGCTGCGGCTCAGCGGCGATAAGTTTCCCAGACCGCATATGCCCGACCATGCCGAGCGAGAACAAGCCAGCATTCGCACCAACATCAACAAAGACCGGAGCCTCTTGCGGTAAGTAGCAACGGCAAAACGCAAATTCGGCACGCGAATATTTGCGCGGGTTCATCAAGGCTTTAATTTCAGAACTATTATTGTGCATATGTAGGCGCACATTCTGCCCGAACAGGGTCGTGTCTATTTCTTGCCCACTCAGACGACGCACGCAGGCCGCCATCATCTTGCGGGCCTTACCGCGACCGAGCGGCGTGTTCTGGCTCAAGGCAAGAACGATCCGGGTGAGCAGACTTGGCGCATAAGTGCCATGCGGAGGGAAGGCCTCATCCACTTGGCCTACCCTTGCGCATTCTGCAGCACCTTGTCTGCAACAAATGGATTATCGCTACGCTCCTGACCAAAGGTCGACATCGGACCATGACCCGGAACAAAGCGCATATCATTGCCCAAAGGCCAAAGATTGCGAACGATCGCATCCAGTAATTGCTGGTGATTGCCTTTGGGAAAATCGGTCCGCCCAATTGATCCGCGAAACAGAACATCGCCGACAAAAGCCAACCGGCCCTCTTGGTGATAGATCACAACATGCCCCGGCGTATGCCCCGGACAATGGGTCACCCCAAACGACATATCGCCAAGCTGGAGCGTATCGCCCTCTTCCAGATACCGGTCTGGGGTCACATTCCGCCCGTCTGTAATGCCGTATTTCGCGCCCTGAGCCTCTATCTCATCAAGCAACCACTGGTCATCCTTATGCGGGCCTTCGATAATGCAGCCTGTACGCTCCCGGATCTCTGCGGCAGCGCCTGCATGGTCCAAATGCCCATGTGTCAGCCAGATTTTAACAATCTTAACCCCGAACTGTTCTGCAGCCGCCATCAGCCGATCTGTTTCGCCGCCTGGATCAACAAACACGCCTTCTTTGGTCTCGGTGTGCCAAATCAACGAGGTGTTTTGCTGTAAGGGCGTGACCGGAATGATCCGGATTTCCATTGTTGGACTAGTCATAATATCAGTCTAAACAAGGAGAAAGGCGCGGTCTACAGGCATGACAGTTTCCGATCGGCTAACTTACTTACCCGTACGCATCGATAAGCGTGCTGTCGCCAGATTGTTCAAGATCACACCAGCGGCAAATAAATAGAGGCCAAGACGCGGCTCAAGGCTGCGCAGCTCGGATAATTGCGTTAATGCCACCAGCCATGCGACCAGAAAAACATCCAGCATTGACCATTTCCCGAGCAGCCCCATCAGGTTCGCTGTTCGCTGCGAGGCCGTATTGCCAATGCGAAAAATAACAGCCGCCATCAATGTCTTCGCCAGAGGAAACATAACAGAAAACACGAACACGAATGTCGCCAGCGCCCATAGGCCGGAGGCCGCCAGCGATTCCAGTGCGCCAAAGACCGTATATGTGTCCCCGCCGATCAGTTTCGGCCGATATACTGAGGGCGTTAAAAGCCCGGCCACGATCAGCGCCGCTGAGACATAGAGCATCCACTCGCAAATAATATCGAGAACACCGCCCCTTAATATCGGCGTATCGCTGCGCTCATCTGGCACTACTGGTTCAGTCATTCCGGCTCCCTCGATTGGCCTGTCAGCGCAGCCAACACGCTTCTGGTCCTGACGTCAACGCTTGCCCCAGCCCCCTTGCTTCCGATAAAGTAAGTGCTGAAATACGAATGAGGGAATTAGTATGCGCAGACCGACACAATCTTATGGCCGTCGACGCGGCGGCGGGCTGGGCGGGCGTCTACCGATACTCGTTTTAGGGCTTGTCGGCCTCGCCTTCTATTGGTTTTCAAACCAGCAGACAGTCCCTTTTTCTGATCGCAAGCAATTTGTCACCGTACCAATTGAGGATGCCGCTGCACTCGGCGCACAATCCTATCTGCAAATCCTGCAAAATGAACCCGGCGGCGTCATGTGCGGGACCGGGCGATGCTCGCAAGCCGAAGCAGACATTGTGCGCAAAGTCCGCAAAATCGGCACAGATCTGGAACGCGCCGCCATTCAGCTCGAACAAGACCTCCTATCGCAGGGGTACAAGTTCACCCCTGTCGCAGAAGCCTTTGACTGGCAATATAATGTCGTGCCGTCTAACCAACCGAACGCTTTTTGTCTGCCCGGTGGCTATGTCGCGGTCTACACAGCGATTATGGACGTTGCAGGCGATGCTGATGGCACATTTGAACCGATTGAAGATTTGCAAGACCCTGACAAGCTTGCCGTAATTATGGGCCACGAGATTGGCCACGCCCTCGCGCATCATGGCGCCGAGCGGATGAGCCAACAGAAAATTGTCCAGTTCGGACAAATGGCTGTCGGGGTCGGTCTTGGCGGGATGGATGTCGGCCAGCAGCAGGCAATTATGCAAGCCTTCGGTATGGCCGCGCAGGGTAGCATCCTGAAGTTCTCGCGCGAACACGAAACTGAAGCCGACAAAATTGGCCTCGATCTGCTCGTGCGCGCTTGCTACGATCCGCGCGAGGCACCAGAGCTTTGGGAGCGCATGGGTCAGCTTAGCGGCGGCGGCGAACGCCCGCCCGAATGGATGAGCACACACCCGGCCAGCGAAACGCGAGCTGAAAACTTTCGCCGCTGGATGCCGGATGCCATTGCCTATTATGAGCGCAATTGTCCCCAACGATAATCTCTCGATAAAAAACAATATAGCGATTTGCCCGCGACAGAGGATAACACCTCTTGCGCACCCTGCTCATTTCGTTCTTAAACTGGCCATCAGGTTTTGAAATTTGAAGGATACGAGGCATGGCGCGCATACTTTACGAACTCGAAAATGTTGAAAGCCCATTTGTGTGGCGCAGCAAATATGCGCTGGCACACGCAGGCCTATCCTATGAATCGCGCCCAACCGCCTTCACAGACATCAAAAATGTCTGCGGCGGACGGCATAAAACGGTTCCAATTCTGGTCGATGAAGACGGAACAGAAATATGCGATAGCTTGTCTATTTTAAGCTATTTAAAAGACACCTACCCTGACGCCCCGTCTTTTTTCGGTCCCAACGGACACGCACAAGCGGCC
>CAZXTI010000109.1:0-5911 GCA_964643565.1 uncultured Hyphomonas sp.
CTTGGCGGCATAGTAGAGCGGCACGATTTCGATTTGTTCGCGGCGGATATATTGCCAGATGTCCAGCTCGGTCCAGTTGGATAGCGGGAAGACCCGGATGCTTTCGCCAGCATGGATTCTTGTATTGTAGAGGTTCCAGATTTCCGGGCGTTGGTTTTTGGGATCCCAGCGGTGTTCGGCGGACCGGAAGGAGAAGATCCGCTCTTTCGCGCGGGACTTTTCTTCATCGCGCCGTGCGCCGCCAAACGCTGCGTCGAACTTGTACTTATCCAATGCCTGCTTGAGGCCTTGTGTTTTCATGACATCGGTGTGGATGGCTGACCCATGCGAGAACGGGCCGACGCCCTCTTTGACGCCTTCTTCATTAATGTGGACAATCAACTCCATGCCGAGCTTTGCCGCCATGCGGTCGCGAAACGCGATCATCTCTTTGAATTTCCACGTCGTGTCGACATGCATTAAGGGGAAGGGCGGAACAGATGGAAAGAAAGCTTTCGCCGCCAGATGCAGCATAACGGCTGAATCTTTACCGACGGAATACAGCATGACGGGGTTTTCAGCTTCCGCTGCAACCTCGCGCATAATGTGAATACTCTCCGCCTCTAGACGATCTAGGTGAGTTAACTCGGTCAATTTGGATCCCCGTTATACAGAACTTAGGCTGCGTGTATCTGAATAGCGCCTTGCTGCCAATATGGTAAAAGCGCTTTATTGCAGATTTTTGAGCAGCAAAAACAGTGACTGATTTTCGTCTTTTGTTATCGATGGGAATTCATGTGATTCTAAACTTCTAAAAATGCCGACCGAGATGACTGATTGGGCTATACTTGGCCGAGAATTTTTGCTGGCCTGAGGCGCTGACATCTTCCTTTTGCGCCATACAAAGTGAGTCTTCGCTGTAGAGATTTACGTGATTTTGCAATCTATATTATAAGCACACAAAAGCGTGTGTATGCGAAAACGCATATCAGCTATGTCGAGATACGGTTGAACTCAGTCGCCTTTTACCAGTGCAGATGAGTGATTTATGTGCTTTTTACCGGATTTTACGCAAGAAATTTAGTGCTCAGCCAAGTTTTATTACGTTTTTTGCGATACTTGTTAAACAGGCATACAGAACCAATTAGAAGTGAGTATTCTGTTCATAATGAATGTTTGTTCATCTAAAATTCCGGCAATTTGTAAATAAAATATTAAGCTTGATAAGCGGCCGGTGAGTGTTTGATTGTAGCTATAGAGACAAAGAAGACGTCGTAAGAAGGGCTCCTTGTCTGTGGGATGCACAGAGTAATTTGACACATATTGGAGAGTAAAAATGGCGAATGACTGGTGTAATGAGGAAGGCGCAAAGCGCTTAAAGAACAAAATTGAGCAATACTGGACCGAGCGTGGGTTTGATGTGAACGTTGATCTTGTAGATGCTTGCTTTATCGCAGCGATGCGCTCAGCAAGAACAGATATACGTAGTAATATGCTAAACGGCATGCCGCGGCGTCGCTTGAACGCAGAAGAAAGCAATATCAGACGCGATTATAAAGCATCTGCCGAGAATACGGTCGCTGCTTAACTTAGTATCTTAATGATACGTGCAATACTTAGGTCCGAAAACTGACTTAATGTAGAACATGCAGGGTTATCGGGTTCAGACATTGAGCCATACCCGAACGGCACATACATAAAGGGCAGTCCTGCATTAAGGGCTGCCCTTTCGTCTGTCTGGCTGTCACCGATCATGATGGCGCGTTTGGCCACGCCGCCAGCGCGCTCCAATGTTGTGTAGATGTGTCCAGCGTCAGGCTTCCGTTTTGGAACGCTATCTGCGCCGACAATTGCGCTGAAATAGGGCGTTAGCTCAAGTGCGTTCAGCACGGCTTCGGCGAGGTGTTGTTTCTTGTTCGTGCAAACGGCCAGGATTGCGCCTGCTTCCTTTAGGCGGGACAAGGCGTCCTCGCAGCCTTCAAATGGCGCGCTCTCAATCGCGATATTGGCTTCATAATGCGCCAAAAACAGATTGAACATGTCGCTGATGGTCGTTTCTGGCAATTCGATGTTCTGATGGGCCAGCCCTGCGCGCAGCATGGCTTTTGCGCCATCACCGATAATCTCGTTTGTCACCTCTGCCGAGACGGGTTGATATTCATAGCGTGTCAGCACATGGTTTAGCGTCGCTTGCAGGTCAGGCGCAGTATGTATCAAAGTGCCATCAAGATCGAATAAGACGGCTATGCCTTTTAGGGGCTGGTTGTGATCAGTCATATGGCTCTCTTTAATGGGGCAAGGGTCGCATTTATCGCCGGATTGTTCTAGTCGGTATTAGATATGAAACGAGGACGACGAGAATGAAACAGCGCGCTGCAATTATTTTGGCGGCAGGAATGAGCACGCGGATGAAATCATCCCTGTCAAAAGTGCTGCATCCGATTGGTGGCCGCGCGGTTTTGGACTGGTCTATTTCGCTGGCGAAGGCGCTGGGATGTGATCCGATTGTTTGTGTGGTGTCGCCTGAGGGCGAGGCGGTTCGCGCGCATGTTGTGGGTGAACTTGGTGCGGGCGCGATAGCTGAGCAGTCACCAGCTTTGGGCACGGGCCATGCGGTGTCTTGCGCTGAGGCAGCTCTCGCAGGTTTTGACGGCGATGTTGTGGTTCTCTATGGCGACAGTCCGCACATTCCGGTTGCCGCGATTGAGGCTTTGTTTGAGACTCTGGAAGCGGGTGCGTCGGTTGGGGCACTTGGATTTGAAGCGGCTGAGCCGGGACGCTATGGCCGCTTGGTGACTGACGCAGACGGCGGACTGGACGCGATTGTGGAAGCGCGCGAGGCAACGCCGGAGCAGCTTGCAATTACGCTTTGCAATTCTGGTGTGATCGCGGGCGATGCGGCGCAGCTGTTTGGTTTGCTAAAGCGCGTGACGAATGACAATGCCAAGGGCGAATATTACCTAACCGATATTGTTGGGCTTGCGCGCGCGGATGGTTTGGCGTGTTCTGTGGTGACATGTGCGGAGGAAGACTTGATGGGCTGTGATACGCGGGAAGATTTGGCCAAGGCTGAAGCGATCTTTCAAGGCCGGGCACGTGCAGCGCTGATGGCGAACGGGGTGACGCTGATGGCGCCGGAGACGGTGTTTGTGTCTCATGATACGAAAATTGCGGCTGATGTGACGATTGAACCGAACGTTGTGTTCGGGCCGGGTGTGACGGTAGAGAGCGGCGCACGTATTCGGGCGTTTAGTCATTTGGAAGGCGCGCATGTTGGGGCAGGCTGCGAGGTTGGGCCTTATGCACGGCTGCGGCCCGGCGCTGTGTTGAAGACGGGCGCAAAGATTGGCAATTTTGTTGAGGTCAAGAAGACGACTGTCGGTGAGGGCGCGAAGGCCAATCATCTGGCATATCTTGGCGACGGCGAGATCGGGGCAGGCGCGAATATCGGCGCGGGCACGATCTTTTGCAATTATGATGGTTATTTCAAACATAAGACCGAAATTGGCGAGGGGGCTTTTGTCGGGTCGAACTCTGCATTGGTCGCGCCGGTTAAGATTGGCGACGGGGCGATGATCGGATCTGGGAGTGTTGTGACGAAAGATGTTGAGGCTGATGCGCTGGCATTGGGCCGTGGACAACAGGTTGAGAAATCAGGATGGGCCAAAAAGTTTCGCGCGGTTATGTCTGCGCGTAAGAAGAAGAAAGGTTGAGGCACGCATATGGGTCGTGAGCTAGAGAAACGAAATGCGGCGATTGCTGCGATGGAATTTGTGGAAGAAGGGATGACGCTGGGGCTGGGCACCGGCTCGACGGCGAAGCATTTTGTTGAGCTGCTTGCCGATGAGGTGGCTGATGGTCTGATCGTGCGCGGCGTTCCAACAAGCGAAGAGACCCGCCGGCTGGCCAAGTCGCTCGGTGTGCCGTTGATGGATGTTGAGCAGGTGGAGCAAATCCATCTTACTGTGGACGGCGCGGACGAGGCAGACGAGCAGGGCAATCTTATCAAGGGCGGCGGCGCGGCGTTGCTGCGTGAGAAGATTATCGCCAATGCTAGTGACCATATGGTGGTGATTGCAGACCCGTCTAAGCATGTTGACCGTTTGGGTGCATTTCCGCTGCCCGTTGAGGTGACGCCGTTTGGTTTTACGATTACCGCGAAAGCCGTGTTCAATGTGTTGGAGGCATCCGGCATTGAACGCCCGAAGGTGCAGCTGCGGATGAAAGCGGATAATTCACCGCTGATTACCGATGGCGGGAACTATATTCTCGATTGTCATTGCAAGCGTATTCCTGATGCGCAGGCGACAGCGACACGATTGTCAGCGATCCCGGGCGTGGTTGAGCATGGCCTGTTTATCGAGCTTGCGCGCACCGTCATCATTGGCGGGGAAGACGGCGCAACCATATTTGAATATTAGACACTTTTTTACCGGGCCTTGGGAGGCGCATCTATGAGTTATGATTTTGACCTATTCGTGATTGGCGGTGGCTCTGGTGGTGTGCGGGCGGCGCGGATTGCGGCTGGCCACGGCGCGAAGGTGGGGCTGGCTGAGGAACACCGGATGGGCGGCACATGCGTTATTCGCGGCTGCGTTCCCAAGAAGTTGATGGTGTATGCGAGCAGCTATGGAAAGGACTTCAAGGCGGCTGAGGGCTTTGGCTGGTCGGCGGAGAATATTTCTTATGACCATTCCAAGTGTATGACCGCGATTGCGAATGAGGTGACGCGGTTATCCGGCCTCTACATGAAGGGGCAAAAAGCTGCTGGCGTCAGCGTGTATGAGGAGCGCGCCGAACTGGTTGATGCGCATACAATTGCGCTTAAATCGTCCGGTAAGACGGTGACGGCGGAGAAGATATTGATTGCGGTTGGCGGCGCGCCCTGGGCACCTGATGATGCGCAATTGCCGGGCGTGGAGCGGGCGATTTCATCGAACGAGATTTTCGACTTGCGCGAACTACCCGAACATATTGTGCTTGTGGGCGGTGGTTATATTGCCGTTGAGTTTGCACATGTCTTCGCCGGGCTTGGCGCGCAAACTACGCTGGTTTATCGCAAGGACAAAGTGCTGCGCGGCTTTGATGAAGAGGTGCGCGACCATGTGCATCAAGGGCTGATTGATGCGGGGGTGAACATTGTGACCCATGCCAGCCCTGCGCGGATTGAAGATAGCGGCATTGCCGGGCGTCCGCACCGGATGACGCTGGACACGGGCGCGACTTTAGACGCGTCGGTTGTGATGATGGCGACGGGGCGCACGCCTTATACGAAGGGGCTTGGCTGCGAGGCGGCTGGCGTGGCGCTTGACGATAATGGCGCGGTGCGTGTCGATGAATTCTCAAAGACCAATGTGGACAGTATCTGGGCGGTTGGTGATGTCACCGACCGTGTGCAGCTAACGCCTGTTGCGATACGTGAGGGGCATGCGTTTGCCGATACAGAGTTTGGCGGCAGTCCTTGGGCGTTTGATCATAGCGATATTCCAACGGCGGTGTTTACGCAGCCGGAAGTGGGCACGGTCGGCCTGTCTGAAGCGGATGCGCGCGAGGCCTTTGGTGAGCTTGATATTTATAAGACGAGCTTTAACCCGATGAAGAATGCGATCGCTGGCGGTGGTCCGCGCGTCTTTATGAAGCTGGTGGTGCGCCAATCTGATCAGCGCGTTGTTGGCGTGCATGTGGTTAGTCCGGATGCGGCGGAAATGATCCAGACGGCAGGCATTGCAATCAAGATGGGCGCAACCAAGCAGGACTTTGATCGCACTTGTGCGCTGCATCCGTCGATTGCTGAGGAGCTGGTTACGATGCGCACGAAGGTGAGCGAATAGAGACGGCGGTATTGTGAGGGTGAGGGCATGATGAAGCTAATTCTGGACACTGATCCGGGCGTTGATGACGCGATGGCTTATCTTTATGCGCATGCCTCTCC
>CAZXTI010000110.1:0-4497 GCA_964643565.1 uncultured Hyphomonas sp.
TGATTTTGTTCATGAATTTTACAATGCACGGCGACAACAATTAAAGACAGCGCGCCCAAATGCGGGCCATGAAGCACTTGTTTTGCTTGAACATTTTATTGTGGCGAATGCGGGTGAGTTTACCTTGGTGACGCAGAATGTGGACAATTTACATGAGCAGGCCGGGTCAGACCCTGATCGATTGGTTCATATGCATGGGGAATTGGCTAAATCGCGGTGTGAACATTGCGATGCGTGTGCGCCATGTGCGGTTGATCTGTCGGTTGATACGGTGTGCCAGACATGCCGCGCAGCAGGCGGGATGCGGCCACATGTGGTGTGGTTTGGGGAAATACCGCTGGAAATGGACCGGATTGAAACGGCGATCGCGGCTTGTGATGTTTTCATATCCATTGGCACATCGGGAGATGTGTATCCGGCGTCGGGTTTTGTTCAGCTCGCACGGCGCTTCGGGGCAAGGACAGTGGAGTTAAATCTGGAGCCGTCTACCAATGCGACCCTGTTTGGCGACGCAATTTATGGGCTGGCGAGTGAAATCGTACCACAATGGGTGCAGAAATTTATCGGACCTTAGCAGTTAAGCGACGGTAAAATGGCGTAGAAACCGTTGAAAATATTAAAATAAGTATTCGAAGTGTTCGCGAACATGAATGCAGGATGAATACAGCATGAACTGCAAATGAAGGTTTTTATATACATAGCTTTTATTTGCTAGCGATTAATATTTATATGCTTTCTTAAACCCGAATCATGAAGGGTTTAATGATGCGAACAGGGTTTGAATTTTCTGAAGACAAATTATCCGCATTGATGGCGAAACGCCTGGAGCGGGAAAATACACCTGAACCGGTTCCCGCAGCTGTGCGTTCGTTGCATGAGGCCGGGTTCTTACCGGGCCAAATTGCTCACCGTCTTGAAATGAGCCGTGTTGATGTCGAGCGATTCGTAAAGCGCTTAGATCCGGTCAAGCTGGTACGCTACGGCACCTAGGTGCAATTGTTTTGATCGACTGCCGGACTTGACGACAGCCTGCTTCCTCCAGATAAAGAACATTTGGCGAACAGGTGGGCGGAGCGATGCCGGACAGAGACACATCTAAAGCTGCAGGTATTGCTGATGGGGTGGCGCGCCTGTTTTATACGCTGGATTTTGTCAGCCTGTTTGAATTTACCCTCGCTAATCATCGCCGTGCGGATGTGTGTTGCCTCGGACCAAAAGGGCAAATCATTATTGTTGAGGTGAAGTCCAGCATCGCTGACTTTAAATCTGATGATAAATGGCCTGAATATGCGCCGTATTGCGACCAGTTTTATTTTGCGGTCGCACAAGACTTCCCGCAAGAACTTATCCCGAAGACGGCAGGCCTTATCGTGGCAGATGCTTTTGGCGGCGCGGTTTTGCGCCATCCAGAGACGCACCCTTTGAAGGCCGCACGGCGCAAAGCAATGATGCTTAAATTTGCAAGAATGGCTGCGCGCAGACATATGCGGGTAGACGCAGAGCCAATCGCGAACTAGCTACACATTTATGAGCCATCTTTACCCCATCGCCGCCTCCTCAGATGAGGCTTTGCGCCCGGACAGTCCAGCGGCGCTCACACGCGCGCAAGCAGTGCAGCTTGCCGGGAAACAGGCCGTGCTGTCGTTGGAGACAGCGTGGCGCACGGTGACAGTGGAAGAGGCTGAAGAGATGCTTGCTGCGGCAGAGGCCGGGCAGGGGCATGAATTTATCCAGCAATATGAAAATGCAGATGGCATGACTGTGCTGGCGATTACCTATTGGCGCATCTCGGAGACGGCCATGACGCCGCCAGAGTCGACGCTGAAAGCAAAGCAGGAAAAAGCGGCTGAAGAAGATCATACCGATGATCTTTATTTCAGGTCGGGGCGGACCAAGCCGCGCGGCCGTCGCAAAGCGGTTGATCCACGCCAGATGGAATTATTTCAGTCTTCAGATCCCAAAAGCTGAAGCGTTGCTGCCTAGACCGGGTCGGCGCATGGGGGGTTATGCGCTATAGATATGGTTTCGCGCCGCAGGCATCCAAAAATGCAGCCAGCCCATCCGCGTCATCCAATTTTTCAAGCGCTTTGACAACCGTCCGATATGATTTGGCGGTGTAGCGCTGTGTGGCCTGGGCAAAGGCACCATCTGCAAGCTCAAGGCTGACCTCTTTGCGCCGCTTGGTGATCGCAGCAGAGTTTGCCGCTGCCCAAGGCAGATAGGTCGCGCAGACCTCATCGCGCAGGAGCGGGAGCAATGTTTCTGAAAGATCGTCAAGCGAGGCAAACGGTGCGCCTGCTGCCGGGGATTCCATGAATTCACACCATGAGACGAGGAATGGCGTTTGCTCGTTCAACATTGTGTTGGTTGTCGGGTCCAGAAGCATCTGTTGCAATTGTCCGGCGATTGCAAAGTCAGCTGAGGACGGGCGCCCCCCGAAAATAAATAAATGATGTTCAAGGTGGGCGTTCAACAGTTTTGCAAACCGCTGGAAAGAAGCCGTTATAACAGGGGCATTTTCGGGTGAGGCGCCAACCAAAGGCAAGCGTTCATTCATGCGTTTGATCACGGAGGCTTGCGCGTCGCGTTTGCGCGCTGGGGCGCGTCCTGAGAATAGCTGCTCTAGCACACGCGTCGCGGCTGCTTCCTTGTCCGGGCTTTGGCTCCAGCGATTGAGGAACATCGCCTTGTTTAGCCACTCATCGGCATAGTCTTCAAGCAAGAGCGAGATGGCGTAACACGCTTTATCCTCTGGTTCGGCTGATGGCTCTGCATGTTCTTTTTCAAGCTGGGCCAGCATATTTGTTGAATCCTGGCTGGCTTTGCCGTCCGGAGAGATCAGGAGCGGCAGGGTCGGCAACGGCGCATATTTTTGAAACTCTTCCTCAGTGGCAGCTGAGCGAAGTACCCAATCGAAATCAGCGCCCTTATAGCGAAGAAATGAGCGCACCTTTAGCGAGTAGGGAGATGTCTCAGCACCAAATAAGCGATAGGCGGTCATTTCAATTTCCTCATTATGGTCAATATGCCAATCAGCAGTCTCTAAGGGAGTACGCGCCTGATGCCAAGAGGGGCTTTGCGTTCAGCACACCAAGCGGCTAGGACAGGGTAAGAGAATCATCAGGAGACGATATGCGCATTTTACACGTGATGGCGGGCGCGCCGGAAGGCGGAGCAGAGAACATCATGCTGGAATCAGTGTGTGCGCTGGCGGAAGCTGGCGTGGAACAATTTGTCGTGACGCGCCCGGAAAACAAGTTTCGCCTGAACGCATTTGCAGAAGCGGGCATTGGCTATGCGACGACGAACTTCAATTTGCGCTGGCCGTTTCCAACGCGCAAGAAGCTGGGAGAGGCGATTGAGCGGTTCAAGCCGGATGTCATCGAATATTGGATGGGCCGGGCCGGGCAGTTTGCGCCGGCGAAATATGCGTCCCGCTCAATCGGCTGGTATGGCGGCTATTATAAGCGCGAGCGCTTTACCAATTGCGATTGGCATATTGGGCTGACCAAGGATTTGCTCCGCCATATTCGCGAACAGGGCGTTGCGGATGATCGTTCGATGATTGTGCATACATATGCCGATTTTGAAAACGCAGTGCCAACGCCGCGCGCAAGCCTTGATACGCCTGAAGATGCGCCGGTGGCTTTGGCGCTGGCCCGCTTGCACGAGAAGAAAGGGCTGGACACGCTGCTGGATGCGACGCGCAATGTGGCAGGGCTTTATGTCTGGATTGCCGGAGACGGCCCGCTTGAGCAGGCGCTGAAGGCGCAGTCGCGTGCGCTGGGGCTGGAGGATCGGGTGCGGTTTTTGGGCTGGCGCAATGATCGCGGGTCGCTGCTCGCGGCATGTGACTTTGTGGCGTTTCCTTCGCGCTATGAGCCGTTCGGTACGGTGACGGTGGATGCGTGGGCGGCGAGCCGTCCGCTGGTGGCCGCTGATGCGGTTGGCCCGGCGGCCTATGTCGAGGATGGTGTGTCCGGGCTGATTGTGCCGAAGAATAATGATGAGGCTTTGGCCAATGCGATGCGCCGCGTGATTGAGGATAAGGCGCTTGCGGCGACCCTGGTGGCAGGCGGGCGCGCAGCCTATGAGGCGCAATTTAACAAGGCGGCATTTATCCGCGATTCCTTGGCGGCTTATCAGACGATCATTGATGCGAATGCGTGACGCCCGATAGGGGTGATGGCGGCGGCCTTGAAAAACGGTGACGCATGTGTCATTTTTTAGCAGAGGCTGGCTGAGGCTGAATGATGTTTACCAAACTGATCGAGCTGATTTTCAAATATGGCGCACTGATTTTCGGTGTTGGCTTTATGGCGCCCTTATTTGCTGAGCTGATTGCGCGGGCAGGGGTGGCTTTGCCGTTCGGGCTGACGCCGATCGTGGCGGGCCTGATCCTTGGCGGCGGTTTTGGATTGATCGCGCAAATTCGGGGGAGCTGGATATGGGCGAAGTAGGCGCACTGTCTGAGGCCGATCTGATTAAGCGGGAGCG
>CAZXTI010000110.1:4597-5886 GCA_964643565.1 uncultured Hyphomonas sp.
TTTGGCAATGTGCTCACCATGGGCATGCAGTACCATGTCATCCACCATCTTTATCCACGTATTCCGCTGATGCGCACCCCGCGCGCCTATTGGGAGATGAAAGATGTGCTTGAGGCGCGGGGCGTTAGGATTGATGGGCTTTAGCCGCGATCAAATTTGTCCACTGCAGGGAATGCGCCTTTAATGGTGTCTATGATGAAAATTCTACCTTTTGCATGGTTTATGTATGCTTTTCTAAACGCCATAGGAGTTGTTTTTTACAGGTGGGGTATCGGCGAAACCCTATCTCATTTCTTTTATCCCTACCTCATATCTGGCGCGAGCACCCTTCTTTCTGGCGCGATAATCAGTATGGTCTATTTGCTGATTGTCAAAACGGCTCCGAGCCGCACCGTTTCGGTTCTTGGCTGGTTACATTTACTTTGCGCGGCGGTGTCCGCTGTCACGGGTTTTTGGCTCGGGCGTTTCACGTATCAAAACAGATGGGACCGTGCGAACGGCCTTGATGTCGAATATGCGTCATCCCTCTATCCGGCTATCGTACAAGTCGGTGCGTCGCTTTTAGGCTCCATCTTATTCCTTATTGTCATATTTACCGCCTATCGGGTCTCGAAGGCACCTTCGATCGAGGCCCACAATCTTGGTTGATTGGCCCGCTAGCGATAACACCGCGCTAGTAATTCCTGCATGACGGCCAAGCCGAGGTTTTGGGTTAGCTGTATGTTGCGGTGCGGGATGTTCTGCGGATTTTGATATGTTTCAAGCGCTGCCTCAACGCTCGCCTCTCGCAGAATATGCAGCATGGGGTAGGGGGAGCGGTTGGTGTAATGACTTGGATCATTTGGCGGTGCATCGGCGAAGCGATAGGCCGGGTGAAAACTTGCTAATTGGTAGACACCTTCATGTCCGTGTTTTTTGAGTGCCCGATTGGCGCGCGCCAGAAGGTCCAGAAAATCGTCGAAGGCTGAAAGTCCGGCCGGGAAGATCAGCAGGCTGGTTTCCCGGTCCGGGGTTGCGTCCAGTGTTTTGCATTGGGCTAAAATTTGCGCGAGTTGGCGCTCTGGGCTGGCCGCTTCAACGACCTCATAATGGATGCCGCCGGTGTCATATTCGGCCTTCGCAAATGGGCACAGTCCATGTCCGATAACGACCTCAAGGAGCCATCTCTTCGTGTGGCAGATTAGCGTGTCATGATCGGGCATAATGGTTCATTCGGGCAGGTTGCAGGGATGCGCGCTTAGCCAAACCATATTTGGGCATATCCCCGCAACTCTGAAATGATTATGCGG
>CAZXTI010000111.1:0-4550 GCA_964643565.1 uncultured Hyphomonas sp.
CATGCTGAAGCGCTGACACCGGATGCAGATGCGCTGGCGGGTAGCATTGACGCGTTGGCCGGACGCTTGGCGCAATTATCTGCGCCTGCCGGGAGCCGGGAAGCGGTTCGTCTTTCGCAGTTGAAGAAGTTTACGCGCGCCATGGCGCTCCGGTTGAAAGTTGTTCGCGGCGAAACGGTTTCGTTCAACACTGAGGTCACGGACATTTATGATGAAGACGTGCCAGTCTATGATCTTTCAGAATATGATGCGGTTTTGGCCGAGATCGATGCCATGCTGCCGGGTGATGGCACGACCGCTGATCGTGTAGATGCGTTTCGCAATACGCTCGCTATTCCGAAGGACAAACTGCGGCCTGTTTTCGATCGCGCGATCGCCGAGTGCCGTACCCGTACACAAGCGCATTTCGATCTGCCCGAAGGGGAAACCTTCCGCATGGAATTTGTCACTGACAAATCATGGTCTGGCTATAATTATTATCAGGGCGGCTATGAGAGCCTCATCCAAATCAATACGGATTTTCCAATCATTATTGACCGGGCTGTCGATCTTGGATGTCATGAAGGGTATCCGGGCCACCATGTCTGGAATCTTTTCATCGAACGCGAATTGGTCGGCGAGCGCGGATGGATCGAATATTCGGTAAACCCGCTGTTCGGTCCATTTGGCCCGGTTGCGGAAGGCTCGGCAAATTACGGTATCCGCTTGGCATTTCCGGGAAATGAGAAAATTACCTTTGAGCGCGAGGTCCTGTTTCCAATGGCAGGGCTTGACCCCTCACAAGCCCAGAAGCTGGAAGATTTAAACGCGCTCACTGCAAAACTCTCCCATGCGACAAATGAGATCGCCCGGCAGTATCTAAACGGCGAGCTGACAGCGGAGGCGGCGGTGCCATTGGTGCAAAAATACTATCTGGCAAGCACCGAAAAATCCGCGCAACGCGTCCGTTTTATCGATAAATATCGGGGCTATGTGATCAATTATAATATTGGCAGAGACCGGGCCGCGTCATGGGTGGAAGCGGCCGGGACAAGCCCTGATGCGCGCTGGGGGGCCTTTGAAGAAATGCTGACACGACCGATGACGCCGGGTGATATTGCCCAGGCACTTAAATAAGCCCCGCAAAACCTCTACAGAAAAGCGTCTATACCTGTTGCCGGAAGGCGTTTTGAGGCGTATAGAGGCAGGCTGAATTCAGGAGATTATGCTTTATGGCCCGCGTTACCGTTGAAGATTGCATCAGACAGATCCCAAATCGCTTTCAGCTCGTGCTGATGGCGGCGCACCGCGCACGTATGATCCGCGAAGGATCAGAGCTAACTGTTGACCGCGACCGCGATAAAGACCCGGTTGTGTCTCTGCGCGAAATTGCCGGTAAATCTGTTGATCTGAAAGGTGTTCGTGAGGCACTGGTTGCCAATCTCCAAGAGGTTCGCCCACAAGAGGAGGCTGAACGCGAAGAGGACGAACGCGCCCTCGTTGCCGCTCCCGTGGCCACCGAAGAAGATGTCTTGCGGGCTTATCAGGTTGAACTGGAAGCAGGTCGCGACGACCGATACTAGAGATGTCTCGCCATGGATGGTGACGCAACACGTGCAAAGGGGGTGCCGGAGACTGAGCCTCCTATTGCTTCGCCTGTGCGCTATCTCCGCCAATTCGAGCTTGTTGAGCAGGTTAAGGCCTATCACCCAGAGGCGAATGAAGACCTGTTGAATGCAGGCTATGTGTTTGCTGTCGCCAAGCATGGCAGTCAGAAACGTGCCTCTGGTGATCCATACTTTTCCCATCCGGTTGCCGTCGCAGGTTTGCTCGCCGATCTGAAACTTGATGAACACACAATCCTTGCCGGCCTGCTGCACGACACGGTTGAAGACACGGATGCAACCCTCGCCGATATTGAAGACCTGTTCGGCATGGACGTTTGCATGCTTGTAAACGGCCTGACAAAACTCGGCGAGATTGAGTATAAGGGCGGGGCGACGAAGCAGGCTGAGAATTTTCAGAAATTCATTCTGGCAACGATTACAGATGTGCGTGTCTTGCTCGTCAAATTGGCTGATCGATTGCACAATATGCGCACGCTGCATTTTATCAAGAAGCCAGAGAAGCGTGAACGTATCGCGCGCGAGACGATGGATATCTACGCGCCGCTTGCGCGCCGGATCGGTCTTTATACGATCGCTTCTGAGATGGAAGACCTCTCTTTTGCGCAAATAAATCCAAAAGCGCGTGATGCGATTTTGGAGAAGCTGGCAAATCTCTCAGAAGACAATAGCGATGCGCTGGAGCGGGTCCGCAGGGACCTTTATGAGCTATTGCAACTCATCGGGGTGGAGGGGCGTGTGCAGTCGCGGCGCAAGCAGCCCTATTCGATTTGGCGCAAGCTGGAACGCAAATCCATTTCCTTTCGTCAGGTGGCTGACATTTTCGCATTCCGCGTCATCATTGAACATGAAGAAGACTGCTACCGCGTTCTCGGTGCGGCCCACAGTCAATGGCAATGTATTGAAGAACGGTTTCGGGATTTTATATCCGTGCCGAAACCAAACGGGTATCGGTCTTTGCACACAACTGTCCGTGCCACACAAGGCAACCTTGTTGAGCTTCAAATCCGCACGCAAGACATGCACGAAACCGCCGAGCATGGTGTGGCAGCGCATTGGGGCTATAAAGACAATGCTTATGCTTTTGATAATGAATCCGCGCGAAAGGCTGGCTTGGATGCTGCTGCCTCCTTGCAGGCGTTTGCTGACTTGCTTGAGAAAAGTGCGGACCCGGATGAGTTTCTGGAGCATGCGAAGCTCGAAATGTACCGCGACCATGTGTTCACGTTTACGCCCAATGGTCGCATCGTCATTCTGGCGCAGGGCGCGATGCCGCTTGATTTTGCTTATGAGGTCCACACCGCTGTTGGCGACACCTGTATTGGTGTGAAGGTCAATGGCGAGCCACGCTCTTTGCGCCGTCCGCTTGAAAACGGTGACATTGTTGAGGTGATACGCTCGAACACGCCAGCAGCTGTGCCGGGCTGGGAGGCGCTGTCGGTGACAGCCAAGGCCAAAGCCGGGAGCCGTCGTTTGGTGCGGGCCAAGGAAACGGCGGAGTTTCGCACCCTTGGCCGCCGCTTAATTGAGCGGCGCATGCGTCGGCGCGGGATTGATCCGGTGTCGATCGATTTCTCCAAACTGGGTGACCGTACCGGCTTTGACGATGCGGCTGCATTGTATGAAGCGATTGGCCGGGGCCGATACCGCGTACATGACTTAATGGCGGCTGCGTTTCCAGGTTACACGCGTGATGAGCAGGAGATATCAGAGGAACGGTTGGGTCTGAGCGATGAAACGGCTCCGCTTCTGGTTGCGGGCGCAGACCTGACATCCGGCGTGACGCTGCATATGGGGCGGTGTTGTTCGCCATTACCGGGCGACCGCATTATCGGTGTCCACACGCCTGAGATCGGTGTTGTCGTCCACACAAGCTATTGCGGAGTTTTGGCCGAGTTTGAGGATGTCGCCGAAGACTGGGTCGATCTTGCTTGGACCGAGCTTGCCAATACAGACGCGGTTGCTGTCAGCCGCATCCATGTCACCGCGGCGCACCGAAAGGGCGTTCTTGGGCTTATTTGTTCGGCATTGGCAGAAGCGAATGTCATGATTACGCGGGTTGAAACGGGCGAGCGACATGGCGACTATATTGATCTTTATGTCGATGTTGAGGTTGAACACGTACAACGCCTCGCCGAAATTCTAGCGGCCTTGCGCACGCTTGCCGATGTTGAAAGCGCGGTGCGTCTTGTTGATAATTTTAAGGACTATTATGAAAACTGAAGATGTGTTGAACGTGTTTCGTGAAGCGGGCGCTTTGCTTGAGGGGCATTTCATTTTGTCCTCCGGGCGGCGCAGTCCGGTATTCTTGCAAAAGGCGCTTGTGTTTTCGCAACCTGATAAGTCTGCCGCACTATGCGAAGCGCTCGCGCCAAAGCTACAGGCAGCATTTGGGCAGATCGATGTTGTTGTTGGTCCGGCCATGGGCGGGGTTATCCCCAGCTATGAACTGGCCCGCCATCTGGGGTGCCGCGCGATCTATGCGGAACGACCAGAGGGTGAATTTGTCTTGCGACGCGGCTTTGAAATCAAAGCAGGCGAACGCGCGCTCATCGTTGAAGATATTGTCACGACGGGTCTGTCATTCCGTGAGACGGTTACGGCCTTACAGAGCCAAGCCGGTGAGATTGTCGGCGGGGCGTGCTTTATTGATCGCTCGGGCGGCAAGGCAGATGTCGGATGTCAGCTTGTTGCGCTGGCAAGTGTCGAGCTGCCGGACTACGCAGCCGATGATCTGCCGCCTGAGCTTGCAGCGATCCCGGCCATCAAGCCGGGCAGCCGGGGGAATGCCTAAGCCATGACCAACCGCATCCGCCTTGGTGTAAACATTGATCATGTTGCGACGATCCGTAATGCACGGGGCGGGGTGCATCCTGATCCGATGCGCGCAGCTGAGATTGCGACGCAGGCCGGGGCCGATGGTATAACGCTTCACCTGCGCGAAGA
>CAZXTI010000111.1:4650-5870 GCA_964643565.1 uncultured Hyphomonas sp.
TTGCTCGCAGCGCACCGGATGGGCGCAGATATAACAGAGTTCCATACAGGGCGTTATGTCGAGCTGGTACAGGCAGGCGAAGCCGAACTTGCCGCCGCTGAGCTGGGCCGTATCCGCGCCTGCGCTGAAGAGGCTGTGCGCATCGGTATCGAGCCGCAAGCCGGGCATGGGCTAACCTTTGATACGGTTGCTGCAGTTGCCGCCATCCCGGAACTGACAGAGTTGAACATTGGACACTTTCTTGTTGGCGAGGCGGTGTTTGTCGGCCTTGGCGCGGCTGTCAAAGAAATGCGCCGCTTAATGGATGTGGCGCGCGGCGGGCCGGGCGCATGATCCTTGGTATCGGAAATGATCTTTGCAATATTGAGCGTATCGACAAAGCGCTAACGCGTTGGGGCGACCGGTTCAAATCCCGTGTCTATACGCCTGTCGAAATCGCCAAGGCTGATAGCCGAAAACTTCAGGCAGAAACCTATGCCAAACGCTTTGCCGCAAAAGAAGCGTGTGCGAAAGCGCTTGGGACGGGGGTGCCTAATCGCGGCGTTCACTGGACGCATATGGGCGTGGTCAATTTGCCGTCCGGTGCGCCGACAATGGCGCTGACAGGAGGCGCTGCGGCGCGCCTTGCCGAGATGGTGCCAGAAGGCATGGAGCCGCATATTCATTTGACGATCACCGATGACTATCCGTGGGCGCAGGCCTTTGTGGTAATCGAAGCGCTTCGCAAGGTGTCAGCATGAAGCCCGCGCGCCCAAAACGGACGCGTCTGAGACGTGCCGGGAAGTCGAAACGCCTTGGCCTGTCAGATGAAAAACGCGCTGCGCTGGAAGAGCGCCTGCGTTATGTGTTCAAGGACAAGACGCTGATTGATACGGCGATGACGCATCCAAGCGCGCTGTCTAAAAACGACACGCCTGCACATTCCAATCAGCGTTTGGAGTTTTTGGGCGACCGTGTTTTGGCGCTTGTGATGAGCGAGCGTTTGTTCGAGCGCCACCCTAATGAGCAGGAAGGCGCACTCGCACCAAAGTTTAATGGGCTGGTCAATAAAACCGCTTGCGCCAGTGCAGCGCAGCGCATGGGGCTTGGCGATTATATTATGCTTGGCGTGAGTGAGCGCGAAAGCGACGGCGTACGAAAGACGCGCATATTGGGCGATCTGTGTGAGGCGGTGATTGCGGCCCTTTATCTGGACGGCGGAATGAAACCGGCGCGCGCCT
>CAZXTI010000112.1:0-5856 GCA_964643565.1 uncultured Hyphomonas sp.
ATGCCGACGAGGAAGGTGCGCGTGTCCGGGTCTTGGAAGCTGGCATCCGGGCCGACGACGGGGTGCTTCATGTCGCGGTAGAACGGATTGACGACGAGGACAGAATAGCCCGACATTGCGAGGCGCTTGCCCATCATTTTGAAGGCAGGGCGCAGGCCGCGAATATCTGGCCAGATCAGGACGCCCGGATGATTGCCTGTGGCAGGGCGCACGTAATAGCTGTCTGAGACGCCTTCAGCCATTGGCACATCGACATTGGCTTCGACAACGCTTAGCGGGGCGGGACTTGCTGCGGCGGCGCCGGATTGTCCGGGCTGGCCCGGTTCGCCTTCAGTATTGTATGCGCACCCGGCCAGAAACAGCGCAGCGGCGCTCAGCTTGGTGATGTCACGCCGGTTCATCTGGCCGCCCGCAGCGGCAAAATTGGCATTGTCTTTTTCGGTAATTTCATCGCACATGGGTGGTGTCTCCTCTTTGTCAGGAAGCCTAGTTGCTTCAATTGCGTTTGGCTAGCATCTTTTATTCTGAATGGTTTCTCGCCGCGCGGGTTATTCCTCTGGTGTTTCACCCAGCGTATCTTCGTCCGGTGCGTCCTCGTCTAGAGCATCAGTGGTGATTGAGAGTGTTGAGTTGCCCTCAGCGTCTTTCTTATAGGAGGCGATGGATTTTACCTCGCCGCTAAGTAGTTTGTTCAGGAGGTCTTGCATTTGGCGAGCGGTCGGAAGGGTTTCATATGTTTCGATCAAGTGGTCTGTACCTTCAGAGTCTGTGGTCCAGGCTCCATATGTTGTTTCTTCAAAAACGAGCGCTCCCAGTGACAGGCCGGACACCCAGAGCAACGGGTTTTCCTCACGATGATATATGTCTGACCTTGTGTATGAGATTTTATGAATGGGCGACTTTGCAGGCGCCAGAAGCGTATAGGCTTTCGTGTCTGATGAGGGAACATCAAGTATGCATTGGGCCGTGTCGATATCTATATTCGTATCCGGGCGGATTAAGGTTTTTACGCGTTCTGTGTTTTCCTCATCGCCATCCCCGCTTATGAATTTCAAATCATCAGTTGCCAGTGATGCCATCAAGGCGAGGGCGACGGCGTTGGATGTGTCGCCAGCAGTTGCCTCGTCTGTGGGCAGGGCGATGTCGGCGCAGGCTGAGAGCGTGTGGGCCAGCGGCGCTTGGCGTGCTTGTAAGGCAAGGTCTGCATCTGTGAAGGTTTCGCCATCATGCCATGTGATGCGTGTCTTATAGACCCATCCGCTAAGGGTGCAGGTGCGCACCGCTGTGTTGCGGTCGTCGAGATCGGTCTTTTCGGTATGCTCGATATAGTGGCAGTCTGTATCCGTCTCTCCGAGGGCAATCGTGACGGGTTTGTTTGCGCGTTCGTCCCCCAGAGTTTTTGTCGATTTAAGGGTTTCGATAACGCCTTCAGCCTGTTCCCTGGAGCCTGCTGGCTGTCCGTACCAGCTCAGATAATATGTGAGATAAGCGCGGCGTCCCTCGCGGACATAGGCGCAACCGACATCTTGCCCGCCGAGTTTGTATTGCGCGGTGGATTGGATCGTATACCCGCCCGGTAGCTCGAATGGGCATTCAAAGCCTGTCAGGTCATGCGTTACGAGCCCTGCATCCTGATCAATCACCATGCTCCATGCGTCATGATTGAGCAGTGGAAGTTCTGGTTCTTCCAGAGTGTCATCGGGGGCTGCCAGTGCCGATATGGCAAAAATTGAAACAAATGTCCCGATTATGAGTAGCTTGCGTAACCCCATGTTTCCCTCCTCGATGTGAGCGAAACAATGAAGCCCTGAAATTGTGCAAAAAGCAAGATCGCGCGGGAGTGGCGCGGGCAAGCTTACCCCGCAGGGCCGCGTCCACCGCCTGTGTCGCGTCGGCTTAGGAAAGCGAGGCGTTCGAAGAGGGCGATGTCTTGCTCGTTCTTTAGAAGTGCGCCGTGGAGCGGCGGGGTGAGCTTGTCCGGGTTTTGCTCGCGCAGGGTTTCCAGATCGACATCTTCATTCATCAGGAGCTTCAGCCAGTCGAGCAATTCGCTAGTGGACGGCTTTTTCTTCATGCCGGGGACTTCGCGCATGGAATAGAAGGTGGTCAGGGCATCGCCGACGAGCTTTTTCTTCAGGCCGGGATAATGCACATCGACGATGTCGCGCATGGTCTGTTCGTCGGGGAATTTGATATAGTGGAAGAAGCAGCGGCGCAGGAAAGCGTCTGGCAGCTCTTTCTCATTGTTTGAAGTGATGATGACGATCGGGCGCTGTTTGGCTTTGATCGTTTCGTCGGTTTCGTAGACATAGAACTCCATCCGGTCGAGCTCTTGCAGGAGATCGTTTGGAAACTCGATGTCGGCCTTGTCGATCTCGTCGATGAGGAGAATTGGGCGGCCCTCGGCGGTGAAGGCTTCCCAGAGTTTGCCTTTTTTGATGTAGTTTTTCACATCATTGGCGCGCTCATCGCCCATTTGTCCGTCGCGCAGACGCGAGACGGCATCATATTCGTAGAGGCCTTGGGTCGCTTTGGTGGTCGATTTGATGTGCCATTCGATGAGATCCACGCCGAGCGCTTTGGCAACCTCGACGGCGAGGACGGTCTTGCCTGTGCCCGGCTCGCCCTTGATCAGGAGCGGGCGCTCTAGCGCGATCGCAGCGTTGACGGCGACGCGAAGGTCATCGGTTGCAACATAATTCTCGGTGCCTTCAAAACGCATGGCAGGTCTCCTGAACGGTGTGTTTTCGCTTTCGTCGCAACATAAAGCAGCAGCCAAAGAGAGCAAGATGTAACGCGACGGGAACGCGATGAGAAAACAAAATTTTCATTTAAGGCTTGCGCATGAGAACAAAATGTGAACATATGACGATAGGAACAAAATGCGAACATACGGAGTGTGATAATGCGAGCGATTACTTTTTATGGACAAACCGGCATTGGCTATGGCTTTGAACAGGCCGATATTGAGGCTGCTTGGTTTAAGCGGGCCGGTGTTGCCGTTTTCGCAGCGCCTGATTCATTTGGGTGGCGGGTCATCCGCGTCGTTGAGTTATCGGGTCGAGAGCATGATGTGCGCCCGTTTTGGGCTTTGCAGGATGCTGAGAAATATGGCGCGAGTGCTGTGTTTGTGGCTCCGATTGATGAACATAGCAGCCGACGCGAAATGGTTGATGACCTTGAAGCGGGACTAAGCCCGGTTGTTCGGCGCGAATTTTCCGAGTTTGCTTTGGCAGCTTAGGCGCGAGCGTGGCGCGGACTATTGTTTCTGCGCCGCGATCCAACGCTCAAAATCGGTCTCGATCAGGCTTAAGGGACGTGGGCCGTTTGCGAGGATCATTTGGTGGAAGGCGGCGAGATTGAAGTCTGTGCCAAGTTCATTTTGAGCGCGTTGGCGCAGTGACCAGATAAATTGCCGCCCGGTCATATATGTGATGGCTTGCCCTGGCCACACGGTATAGCGGTCAATTTCGGTTTCCATCGCGCTGACAGATTGTCCGGTCGTCTCCGCCAGATAGGTGACGGCTCTTTGACGGCTCCAGCGCTGATAATGCAGTCCGGTATCGGCAACGAGGCGCGCAGCGCGAAACAGGATGGATTGAAGATAGCCAACCTTTCCAAGTGGATCGTCCGTGTAAGCCCCATGCTCGTTTGCAAGGTCTTCGGCATAGAGCGCCCAGCCTTCGCCATAGACAGGTAGCCAGATCAGTTGGCGCGTAATCGACAGGCCGCGTTGTTCGGCGATAAGCGCGCTTTCCAAATGGTGGCCGGGTAAGGCCTCATGATATAGCAGCGTCGGCAGGCTGTAGGCTGGCCATTCAGATGTATCGCGCAGATTAATATAGAAGGTCGCAGGCGCTGAGCCGTTAGCAGAAGCTGGCGAATAATATCCGCCCGGCGCGTTTGAAGACAAGATATCTGGCACCGGACTAATGACGATATTGGTGTCAGGCGGATTGGTGATCAATGCCGCGCTGAGTTGCCGGGCGCGATCCAGGTGGGTCTCTAGCAGCTCCAGTAGCGCGCGCCTGCCAGCTTCATTATTGGGGAAAATCTGTTCCGGCGATTGATTGATGAGCGCGAGCCTTTCCAGGATCGTGCCTTCAGAATACCCCGCTTCTTGTAGTGCAAAATTCAATTCTGTGTTGATGGCTTCAACAATGGATAGCCCGTCTTCATGTAGCTTGGCCGGGTCAATGTCGATTTGGCCGGTATAGAATTGCAAAGCTGCGCGGTAGTAATCATCGCCATTCGGGATCGCCCAAACACCGGGCGCTTCGCGCGCGTCGCCTGCCAGTGTGCCTAATGTATCGGCAAACCGTTGATAGGCTGGCAGGATTTCGAGTGAAACGGTTCTGTTGACCACTTGCATCATTTTCTGGCGCGTTTCAGGTGGCAGGTCGCCAATATTCTCACTAAGGTTTGAGAAGGTTTCCATGAGCGGGTGGATGCCATTCTCATTTGGTGCGCTTAGCTCTGCGCTGAGCTGGATCATCCGTTCGAAAATGAAATCAGGTGGGCCAATGCCTGCGGAGGCTTCTGCAATTAAGCGACGCCGATCATCATCCATCGCGCTGGCTAATTGTCCAAGCCTGTCGATATAGGCCCATGCTTCAGCTTCGCTGCGTACATTCTGGCGGTTTAAGAGCAAGTCAAGCAAATCGATATAGGCGCCAGATAATTGGTCGGCGGCATAGGGGCGACTATATCCGAACGAAACCTGACCATGGCCGAATTTCGACATCCCGATCATGCCTCTGAGCGCCGATTGTGTCACAAGAAAGTTTGTCCGCGATGGTTCTGGCAGCGTGGTTGCGTCAATATTTTCAAACCGCGCGCTCGCTTCCAGCCGGACAAGACGCCGACGCTCGAAGGCCGCTTGCGAACGGTCATCGAGCAAATTTGTGTAGTTATAGCCTGTTTTATCGATGGACAGGCCGAGGCGCGAAGCTGTTTCCGGCGACTGGCGCAGCTCTGATTGGCCAATCTCTCTAACGATCTGATCGACGCGCACCGCGGCTTTTGAAGGACGGTTGTCGGCGCGCGATCCTGTATCACCGCAGGCTGTAAGAAGGCAGGCAGCAAGTAGAAAACCGCATGGAGATGAGAGTGTTTGGGCCATGTTAAAGGTAACCTAGAGCTATTTTCTTAACCAAGACTAACGTGCCCTGTTGTCGAGCCAGCATAATTCAGTTAGGAAACGCCGTAAATTCAATCAGGAGCCACGACCTTGGAATCTAATAATGGCGGTGAGCCAAATCAAATAACTGGCAATGTGTTGTTCTATAACAAACCAGAGCCCTTAAATTTCGCAGCGCATGGAAAGTTGGGGGTCCAAAAGATCGCCGAACCGTTCGGTTTTCTGCGTCAAGCCCATGCAGTTCCGCTGACAACGGCGGAATTCGGCATCGCTGCGACGTCTTTCCCGATCATCTTTGTTGGTGATGATCTGACACCTGTAGCGGTGATGGGTGTTCGCCAGGGTGAGAACCTCTATGTCACAGATGAGGGGCACACTGACCCAGATTATTATGTGCCAGCATTTGTCCGCCGTTATCCTTTCGTTTTTGCAGCCGAGCAGAATAGCGACCAGCTTTTGCTTTGTATCGATTCAAAAGCGCCGATGGTGACGGAAGGGGCCGATATAACGTTCTTTGACGGCGACCAGCCATCAAAGTTTACGCAAGATGCAATTGAGTTCTGTAAAGAGTTTGAACGTCAACGGCAGGGAACGATTGAGTTCAATGCGCTTATGAAGAAGCACGACCTGTTTGAACCGAAAAGCATCAGCTTCCAGCCGCGTGATGCTGAAGGCAATACGATTGGCGATCCGCAAAAGATTGCAGACTATATGGC
>CAZXTI010000113.1:0-5817 GCA_964643565.1 uncultured Hyphomonas sp.
AATTGATAGCGAACAGGATATGCGTTCAGAGATGCTCTCTGTCATGGGCGATATTGGTCTTGAGCCAGAAAAGCACCACCATGAAGTGGCCCCTTGCCAGCATGAACTTGGTATGAAGTTCTCAACGCTGACCACAATGGCTGACCGCTTGCAGCGCTATAAATATGTAATCCACAATGTGGCGGCTTCTTATGGAAAAACCGCGACATTTATGCCGAAGCCTTACTTTGATGATAATGGCTCAGGCATGCACGTGCATCAGTCTATCTGGAAGGATGGCAAGCCGCTTTTCGCAGGCGACCGCTATGCTGACCTTTCCGAGATGTGCCTTCACTATATCGGCGGTATCATCAAGCATGCCCGCGCCCTAAACGCGCTGACAAATGCCTCAACCAACTCCTATAAGCGTTTGGTTCCGGGCTTTGAAGCGCCTGTTATGCTCGCTTATTCTGCGCGCAACCGGTCTGCCTCTATCCGTATTCCATTCGGCAACAATCCGAAGGCCAAACGGATCGAGACACGCTTCCCTGATCCAACGGCGAACCCATATCTGGCATTCTCTGCCTTGCTCATGGCTGGCCTTGACGGGATCGAGAACAAGATCGACCCAGGCGACGCTATGGATAAAGATCTCTACGATCTTCCGCCGGAAGAAGCTAAGGTGATCCCGCAAGTGTGCGGCAGCTTGCGTGAAGCGCTGGAAGCACTGGACGGCGACCGTGACTTCCTCAAAAAAGGCGGCGTGATGGATGACGATCAGATCGACGCCTATATCGATTTGAAAATGGAAGAAGTTGAGCGCCTCCAGCTTCATCCGCATCCTGTCGAGTTTGATATGTATTACAAATGCTAGATTAGAGCTTTCCTCCCGGATTTCTAATCTATACTGGCCGGAACGTTTCTTAGCGTTCCGGTCATTTTTTCGTCACTTGGCGTGTATAGTTTTATAGTAATCACCTTTGGATGACATATGAAACTGTTCATTTTTTACGCTTCACATCTCGTTTTCCCCTTTATCACCATCGCATTTCTGGGCGTACTACGCGGTAAAGGTGTTGTCCGATTTCTCGCGCTAATTGGGTTATTAAGCGCATATGTTTTTGGTTATGCGAGATATGGTGAACCGCGCATGTTGCACATCCAGCATGAGACGCTTTTCCTCGACGGCGCGGATGAGCAGGCCCCAAATCTTCGCTTGGCGCTGTTCTCGGATACACATTTTGGGATTTTCAAGCACGCGATGCCAATGTCCCGCATTGTTGATGCGGTAAAAGAAGAAAATCCGGATGCAGTCTTCATTGCCGGGGATTTTCTTTATCACCTGAAACCAGAAGATATTCCCGCCGCGCTTGCGCCGCTTGGCGAGATTGCCGTTCCTGTTTTCGCTGTGCTTGGTAACCACGATGTTGGCTTTCCGGGCCCCATTTACACCGCAGAGCTGTATAACGCGTTGCAGAGCCTCGATGTCACGCTGGTCGAGAACCGTGCCTATGAGGTGACGATCGCTGGGCAGGAACTTATCATCGGCGGCGTCTCCGATCTTTGGCAGCGCCAACAAAGCTATGACTTTTCTGCGGGCCTTCCTGATAAACCGCTTATCCTGCTGACGCATAATCCAGATACAGCTTTTACCGCTCCAGCAGATGTCCCGTTCTCCCTCATGCTCGCCGGACATACGCATGGTGGCCAAGTGCGTATTCCGGGCTTGGTGCAGCGCGTTGTTCCGACGCAATACCCGTTTGATAAAGGCCTGCATGAAGTCGTCACGCGCGGCGGTGATAGGCTGGTATATGTAACAACAGGCACAGGCATGGTTGGTTTGCCTCTGCGTTTAAACATGCCGCCGCGTATAGATATTCTGACAGTCCATTTGCCAGCGTACGAATAACTGTCCCGAAAAAACTTTTCCGACAGTGAGAAAATCATGTCATAATGGCTTTATGACTATTCGTTTTCTAGCCGGTCTAAGCCTTATAGTTGTTTTCTTTGCTGCCTGCGCGACAACGCCGCCTGGCGCGTCTGAGCAGGCTAATATTTGCAGCATTTTTGATGGACGCAAAGCGTGGTATCGCGCCGCCGCTGACGCCCAACAGAAATGGGGCACATCCATTCCGCTGCAGATGGCGATCATAAAAGCAGAATCCAATTTTGTCGCTGATGCGCGTCCGCCGCGCGGTCCAAGAACAGGCTTGGGCATACGCAAAGGCAAGCGCCCTTCAACAGCGCGCGGATTTGCGCAGGCGCTAGATGGGACATGGGATGAGTACAAATCCCTGACAGGCAACCGGAATGGTAGCCGCGAGAATTTTGCCGATGCGACTGATTTTATCGGTTGGTACACATCGCGTGCGTCACGAGCGGCGAATATCAGGCTGGACGATGCCCGTTCGCAATATCTAGCCTATCATGATGGCCCTGGCGGTTTCTCGCGCGGTACGTGGAAGTCTAAGCAATGGCTGATAAATGTGGCTGACCGCGTTGCGGCTGATACGGCGCTTTTCCAGAACCAGCTGGCTGGATGCGAACGCCGATTCAAAAGGCGCGGATTTTTTGGGTAAGAAGAATTTCGCGAATGGTACGCTCAACAGGATTCGAACCTGTGACCGCCTCATTAAAAGTGAGATGCTCTACCAACTGAGCTATGAGCGCTTACCATTCGGAACTGAGCACATAATGCGCCGCGCCCGCCGCGTCAACACTAAGATTCCGATCCGGGGTGATGCAGCCTAAATCCTCAGTCGGGCTGACGCGGAGCGGAACGTGTTTTTGCCCACTTTGTTGCATATTCTGCGTGGAAGTTTGCAAATGTGCCCTGCTTGATTTCCGCGCGCATTCTGGCGGTAAGGGCGTGGAAAAAGGCGATATTATGCCAGCTTAGTAGCATTGCCCCCAAATGCTCACCTGCTTTGAATAAATGGTGGATATAGGCGCGCGAATAATCACGGCTCGCTGGACACTGAACAGCTGCATCGAGCGATGTTTCGTCTTCGGCGAATTGCGCATTTTTAATATTGATCGGGCCGTCCCAAGTCCATGCTTGTCCATGACGCCCGGAACGTGTTGGGAGGACGCAATCGAACATGTCGACGCCGCGCGCAACAGCTTCAAGTAGATCAACCGGCTTTCCGATGCCCATGACATAACGCGGGCGCTCATGTGGCAGATAGGAAATTGTCATATCGATCGAGGCGCACATTTGCTCATGCCCCTCGCCGACGGCAAGGCCGCCCAGCGCATAGCCATCGAAACCCTGTTCAACGACGCTTTCAGCGCTTTCGCGGCGAAGGTCTTCAAAGTTCGACCCTTGCACAATACCAAACAGGGCTTGTGTTTCGCGTTCACCGAATGCCGCTTTGGACGCTGCGCCCCAGCGCAAAGAGAGCCGCATGGATTTTGCCGCCTCTTCATGCGTGCATGGGAAGTCTGTACATTCGTCGAGCTGCATGGAAATATCTGCGCCAATACAGTCGGCCTGAATCTCAATCGAGCGCTCAGGTGTGAGGCGATGCTTTGAGCCGTCAATATGGCTCTGAAAGGTTACGCCGTTTTCGTCCATTTTCCGGAGTTTTGCGAGCGACCAGACCTGAAAGCCGCCGCTATCTGTTAGGATGGGACCGTTCCACCCCATGAATTTATGTAGGCCGCCAAGCCGCTTGATACGCTCTGCACCCGGGCGGAGCATAAGGTGATAGGTGTTGCCGAGGATAATGTCTGATCCTGCTTCCCGTACCTGATCGACATAGAGCGCTTTAACGGTGCCTGCTGTGCCGACGGGCATGAAGGCTGGTGTTTGGATGTCGCCGCGCGGGGTTACGAGTGTGCCCGCGCGGGCCGCGCCATCTGTGGCATGTATTTCGAAAGGGAATTTGCTCATCGGGTCGCTTTATCTGTCCTGACGGGCTGCGTCTACTTATCAATGGTGATCTGTCAGTTTTGAACCGGTAGCGGTGTATCATCAGCCGGGGTGATCCATATTGGAGATGTCCATGCAAATTCGCTGATTTCTGAGGGGGCTGAATTGCTACACGCGGCGGGCCGTTCATCGGCTGGCATTGCGCGGCACTGCGCGGCGTTCCAGCGTTCAGTTGGTTGTTCAACGACCCGCATATAATAATATGCGTGCTGGAGCGGATTATAGTCCGGGTCTGAATATTGCGCGCACAAACTGGCATCACTGTCCTGCGGGGTGGCTGTTACAACTGTGGTTACCTTGTTGTGCTTGCGGCCATCCTCATCGAGCCAGCCTTTGATGATTTGTAGCTCTTGTAAGGGGTTTGCACTGGGCGAAGGATCGCGCGCCGCCTGTAGTATGAAAGACAGGCCCTCAACGCCAGCAGGTAGACGTGCGCCCATCGGCACGCCGTTTTCATAGGCAGTCTCTAGCCAGTTTTCCTGCGCGCAGACGCCAGCGGGATATTGCCCGGCGAAAAAGCGCGGTGCAATTCGTGTCCCTGAGGTTGCAAAAGCTTCGCGTCGCTTCATCGATTGGAAGAGCGCATCTCGCGAGTTTTCATAGGCCCACACACCGGCTAAGCCGCCGGGATTACCCTCTAGTTTGTTGTGACGCCCAAGACCAGCTTTCCCAAGCCGGTCCTCAAGCGTGACTTCATGGCCGATATGGCCGGGATAGGAGTGCTCTGCGGTATTCCCGCTCGCGCCTATGTGCGTATCTGTGCTTCCGATCACACCCATTTCAAACGGGTTTACGCCGAAGCTTTGATTGTCTTTCATCCCCTCTAGCCATGCCCCGCGCGCGAAATCATGAGATGCGGCGCACGGGCCTTTGTATAGATTGTCCTTTGGGTCGATATCCTCTTCGGTGCATTCACGTATCGTCGCCGTAAAGACGCGGGGTATCCAGCTTGTTAAATCGAATGCGCGCTCTACCGATCCAATTTTACGCAAGGCCTCTATCTCGCAGTTTTCGTCAACATCGCCGAGAATGTCAGTAACGCCGTTTAGACATTCGGATGCGCCTTTGTGCTGTGTGATCTCCATTAAGCGATCAAAGGCATGGCGTTGTTTACGGTGGGCTTGCTGCGCTTCTTCGGAGAAGCCGCGCAGGGATAATCGGTTGAAACCGTTGCCGCTGGAGATATTTGAGTTGTGCGGGATAGAAATGACATCGCATGCGTCTATGCCTTGGCGACAGTCTGTTTCATATTTGTGGAGTAGCGCAGGCAATGTCGGGTAATCGATATAGTTTGCCGGTAGATCTGGCACGGAAGCATTTTTGAAAATTGTATTGCGGTGCATGTGCATACCGCTTGGGCTGCGCGTATATTCATAGCCGATGAAGCTGGTAAAGGCGCAATCAGGCGATGTGTCATAGGCGGCGTTTGCCGTCGCTATAAGCCCTTGCCAAACTTTCCTTGCGGCAGTTTTGCAATCTTGGCCATCTTTGCCGCATACGGATTTTACCCTGCGGGGACGCATGCCGGCGCGCGGCACACCGAAAACGCGCACGCCTGCATCACCGCCCTGGCGAAATTTCCTGCAGGCCTTGGTGTTGTAGCCGTCAAATTCGCCTTCGTTCAGGCAGATATAATTCTCGCCGAGGTTTTCTGAGTGATCGGTGACGGCGGCAAAATCCAATGGACGTTCAAGTTGTATCCGCTTTGGTTCGTTCTCGCCTGATTGAAGCGGCAGCGGAATTTCTTCGCCACGCGCAAACCGCAGTGCGTCTATCGGGTAGACACGCGTGCCATCCGAGTAGGCATCGCCTGATAGCGCGGTGTGGATATGCAAATCCCCAAAATAGGCATTCTTAAGCGGGTTATGATCAGCGCACCGTTGACGCTCTTCGCTATATTCAAG
>CAZXTI010000114.1:0-5770 GCA_964643565.1 uncultured Hyphomonas sp.
ATCTAATAATACTTATATTTTAGTTAGAGAGTCGGCAACGCGTCGTCTAGTTAATTTGGCAATTATTGCAGCGATTTTAGTTAACAGTTTCCTACATATCGCTGGCAAGGACAGCTAATCCGCCCGGCAATGTCACAACGAAGCCTTCTAACTCGAGTTCCATGAGGATTGCGGCGCAGCGAGCGGGGCCAATTTCCGCAGATAAAGCGATTTCGTCGAGCTTGGTTGGGGTAAAGGACAAAGCTTCGCGCACAGCGTCAATCTGATGTTCGGGAGGGCGGTCTAAGCCCGGTTCTTCCTCAAATGGGAGCGTTGGGGGCATTTTAAGCTGCATTTGGCTGATGCTATTGATGACATCGAGAATATCGTCGGCAGAATTTACTAAAGCTGCGCCCTGTTGAATAAGCCGGTTTGAGCCTTGTGAGCGTGGATCAAGCGGCGAGCCGGGAATGGCCATGACTTCGCGGTTTTGTTCCATTGCGGTGCGGGCTGAAATAAGTGAGCCAGAGCGTTCGGCAGCTTCTACAACAACTGTGCCGAGCGCGAGGCCCGTAATAATCCGGTTTCGCCTTGGGAAATCTTTTGCTTTCGCGCGATGTCCGAAGCGGCTTTCAGAGATAATGACCCCGTGTTCGGCGATAGCGGCGTATAACCTGTCGTGCTGCGGCGGGTAAATATGGTCGATGCCGCCGCCAAGAACGGCGATTGTGCCAGTTTGCATACTGGCCGCATGTGTCTCTCCATCAATACCGCGTGCCAAACCAGAGGCTGTGACATAACCGGCTTTGCCGAGATCTGCGGCAATATCGCGCGCAATTTTGCGGCCTGCTGCGGAAGCGTTGCGTGCGCCGACAACTGCGATGGCCGGGCGTTTAAACAGTTCCGTGTCTCCGAGCACGGTGATAATTGGCGGCGGCGGATCAACAGCGCGTAGAGCATCAGGATAATCAGGTTCGCATGCGGCCAGGATCCGAGCGCCATAGCGGTTCAGTCTGCCAAGCTCGTCTTCGATCTCAGAAACTGAAGGCGGTTTTAATAGCTTCTTTCGCGCTAAATCAGGCAAAGCTTCTATGGCGTTCTCTGGCGTACCATAGCGATGGAGGAGCTGAGCGAATGTGACAGGGCCGATATTCGGGGTACGTGACAGGCGCACCCAAGCGACGCGTTCGCGGTCAGAAAGTTCCCTGAGTTGGGTCATTCCTTGGCTTTCTTTGACGCACCAAAGCGAGGTTCCTCGCCTTTGAGTAAACGCCCGATATTTGCGCGGTGGGTCCAGAACACAAGTAGGGATAGTGCCGCGAGCGTGTATATCGCAAACTTGGTTTCGCCTAATAGCCATGCACCGATGGGGACACCGATGGCTGCGGTAAGTGCCGATAGGGATGAAATCCGCGTGAGGGCGAACATGGTAAGCCAAATGGGTGCGCCGACGATGAAGCCCGGCCAAGATGAGAAAGCCAAAAGACCTGCATAAGTGGCGATGCCTTTACCGCCTTTGAAGCGAAGCCAGATTGGAAAGCAATGGCCGAGAAAAGCCGATGCGCCTGCGATCAGGCCCGCATTTCTATGGAACAGCGAAGTAAAAATCAAAACCGCGATTCCGGCCTTCAGACTGTCGCCAAGGAGTGTTGCTAGCGCTAAATCCTTGCGGCCCGTGCGTAGAACATTGGTCGCACCGATGCTTTTGGAGCCAATTTCGCGAATGTCACCCAGCCCGGCCATACGCGTGATCACGAGGCCAAATGGTATTGACCCCAGAACGTATCCGCCAATGGCTGCTGCAATGAATTGCCATAAATCCGGCATGGTGAATTGCCCCAAATATTCAAACTCTTAGCTTAACCTTGATCGCGCGCGCCGGGCAAGAAAAAGCGTATTTTGCCTGTCTATACGCTCGTGGCTGCGTCGTCCGCCCAGCAGATTTCTTCGACGCAGGCGAGCTTTGTCAGGCGGGCTAATTCCGCGTCGAATTTCGCTGCGCGAGCATCGCTCCAGCGGACACCCGGCTCGGTCCAGAGTTTCAATACGTTCAGCGTGCCTGCCTTCCGGTCTGCCTTTATCTCGCAGCGCCCAATAAAGCGGGCTCCCTCCAGTATTGGATAGACATAGTATCCCCATTGGCGCTTTGCGGCAGGGACAAACATCTCGACGGTGTAGTCAAACCCGAACAGACGGGCCAAGCGCTTGCGGTCGCGGATGGCTGGGTCAAACGGGTTGAGTATGCGTAGCCGGGTTGTCGGGGCTGGGGTTTTGGCAAGTTGCGTTTCAATGTCGGCTCTTGCCCAAACATCATGCCATGTCTTGTCGGCAGTCTGAATTTTTGCAGGTACGAGCGCGTGGGACGTCTTACCTACCCATTGGCTAACTTCTTTACGAGAAACGGCCGCCCAGAAGCGTTGGATGTCGCCCTCGCTACCAAAACCTAGCCGTCCCAGCGCGGCTGCGTTGAGCCAATCGATTTGCTCATCATCAGTGTGGTGAGTGTTTCGCAGGTTTTCAGGAAACACATTTTTGGCGAGATCGTAATACTTCTTGAAATTTACCCTGTGGGATGTCGCTAACTCTCCGGCGTACCACATATAATCAAGTGCGAGTTTGTGAGGCGGGCGGGCCCACATCTTCTTTTTCTTCTTGGCAACTTTGGTGTTGAAGGCTTCCGTTGATAGCGGGCCTTCTTGGCGAATGCGCTCCTTGATCGCGTTTCGGCCTTTGGCGTCTAGCATTCCGCGATGCCATTCCCAGCCGCACACCTTTTCTTCCATTCGTCGAAATTGACGTTGCCACATCGGGTAGAACGACATTGGGAGGACTGAGGCATCGTGGGTGAAATGCTCAAAGATGCCGCGCTCATCCTGAAGCAATTGGTTGAGCATGGGCTCACGGTAATTCTGGTTGCGTGTCCACAGAATATGGTGATGCGCGCGAGAAACGACACGGATTGTATCGAGCTGGACGAAGCCAAGTGCCTCTATCATTTGCCCAAGCTTGAGCGGTCCGGTCGGAGTGGGCGTCAGGTTACACGCATGCAGCCATAAGCGCCGCGCATCGCGGTTGGAGATCCTAAGAGGGGCTCCAGACAGTTATAGCCCCATCTGGCGCACGGCGAGATCGCGCATGATCTCTTCAGAGCCGCCGCCAATCGCGAGAACCTTCACTTCGCGGTAAGCCCGCTCAACAACATTGCCGCGCAGATAGCCCGCGCCGCCAAGGATTTGCATAGCCTCTGACACGACATATTCCAGCATTTTTGTTGTATGGAATTTGAGTTTGGCAATGTCGCCGCCAATGCCCGGCTTATCCTCATTCGCCATCCAGCAAACTTGATTGAGGTATGCGTCGCAGGCATCTATTCGGGCGGACATTTCAGCGATCTTGTGACGGATGACCTGATGTTGAATCAGTTTCTGTCCAAAGGTTTCCCGGTCCTGCGCCCAGCTAATGGCTTCTTCCAGACATAGTTTGGCAATCCCGAGAGATGTGGCAGACAGGCTGACCCGCTCTGGATTGAAATTGTGCATGATCGAGATAAAGCCTCTGCCTTCCTCACCGAGCATGCGACTAGCAGGGATGCGGCAATCGTCGAAGAAAAGCGTCGCTTGACTGGAGCACCACCATCCCATCTTTCGTTCCAGAGGAACACGAGAGAAGCCCGGATCATCATGGCGCACGAAGAAGAGTGAGATGCCTTTAATGCCGGGCCCGCCTGTGCGCGCGCCAACGACGAAATAGTCAGACTCCATGCCGGTCGTTATGAAGGTCTTCGATCCGTTCAGAATGTAATCATCGCCATCTTTTTTGGCTGTGGTTTTCAACCGGGCAACATCAGAGCCGCCTGACGGCTCAGTAACTGCCAAAGATGATGATTTCTTGCCCGACACAACATCTGGCAGAACCTCTTGCTTGACCTCCTCAGAGGCGAGCTCCTGAAATGGCATGATCGAGATGACCCGGCCCACGAGCGCGGCGTAAACACCATTCGCGCCGCATTTGCCGAGCTCCTCAGCATAGGCTGCGCGCATGAACATGTCGTCAAATCCCAGCCCGCCATAGGCCTCATCGACGCCAAGCCCAAAGACACCCATCGCACCAAATTTCTCATGAACCTCCCAAGGGATCGCGCCGGCCTCGTCCCATTCATCGACATTCGGTGTGATGTCCGAGGCGATCATTTTGGCAAGTGACTCCCGAAAAGCGTTTCGTTCTTCGGTTTCAAAGGGATTGCGCATGGTGATGCCCTTTCAAGTTTGAGCATGAATCGAATTTCGCTGGGTATGACTGGTTTGGCATGAGATTTCCAGCCCCAGCGCTGACTTTTAGGCTCCAGCGGCGGCGCGCTCAAAGCTTGTGCAATAGGCAAGAGTGCCGGTCTTGTCTGGTCCAGTCAGTACCAATTTTTGAATGACGCGTGCATCCAGCTCTCCATAAAGGAGGCCGCAATCGTTCTTGAAGCCAAATCGGCCATAATAGGCAGGGTCGCCGACCAGCACGCAACCGGCCGCATTCATCAGCTTTAGGCGCTCCAGACCTTCGCGGATTAAAGTGCCGCCAATGCCTTCGCTCTGACGATCTGGACGTACCGCAACGGGGCCAAGGCCGAACCACCCCTCATGGACGCCATCGATTGTGACGGGGGTAAAGGTAATCTGGCCGAGCAAGACGCGGTCTTCTTCTGCGACGAGAGAGAGTGTTAGGTCTGCGCTAGCGCGTACCGCATCGATTACGGCAGGTTCAGCACCTTGGCTGAAGGGTTTGGGGGCGAAAGCTTCAGCGGTTATTTTGGCGATGGTTTCAAAATCGTTTTCGGTTTCCGGTCGAATGATCATCTATACGATCCGGCTGTCTTTTTTCCCCCAATAGCGGTCGCGAATAAGGCGTTTGTAGAGTTTGCCTGTGGGGTGGCGCGGGAGTTCTTGGTCAAAATCTATGCTTTTGGGGCATTTGAGTTTTGAGATATTGGCTTTGCAGAACGCCATCAGCTCCTCGGCCAATTCAGGGCTTGGGGCGATCCCTTCGGCGGGTTGAACAATGGCTTTCACCGCTTCGCCAAAGTCTGGATCGGGCACGCCGATAACAGCGCAGTCTGCCACTTTGGGGTGCGTGATAAGCGCGTTCTCGGTTTCCTGCGGATATATGTTCACCCCGCCCGAGATAATCATAAAGGCTTTGCGGTCGGTCAGATACAAGAAGCCATCTTCATCGACCTTGCCGACATCGCCGAGCGATGACCAGTCCGGGTTTTTTGGGTTGAGGGCGGATTTGTTCTTTTCTGGCGCGTTGTGATAATTCGGCGGAGCTGTGCCGCCAAAGTATATCTGTCCCTCTTCGCCCACAGGTACTTCGTCGCCAGCCTCATCGCAAATATGAACCTCGCCATGGATCGCGCGTCCGACCGTTCCTTTATGGGTGAGCCAGTCGGCAGAATTTGCCCATGTCAGGCCATTACCCTCTGAGCCTGCATAGTATTCTTCGATAATTGGCCCCCACCATTCGATCATTTCCTCTTTGACCGGGATCGGGCAGGGCGCAGCGGCGTGGATCGCGCATTTCAAACTGGAGACGTTGTATTTAGATTGCACCTCATCTGGCAGCTTGGTCATGCGCACGAACATGGTGGGGACAAGCTGCGTGTGGGTGGCCTCATACTGCGCGACATAATTTAGATATGTCTCGGCTCCGAACTTTTCCATGATCATCAGTGTGGCGCCAAGGCGCGTAAATGACATGCACCAACTCAGCGGCGCTGCATGATAAAGCGGGGCCGGAGACAGAT
>CAZXTI010000115.1:0-5743 GCA_964643565.1 uncultured Hyphomonas sp.
ATTTATCCCCAAATCATCAATATATATGCAGGCCTTCGGCTCAACATCGAGCGCCTCACACATGAGAGCATAAATACGTGGATCGGGCTTGCGCAGACCGACTTTTGAACTTTCGATGACATGATCAAAGAGGCGCATAATCTCGGCAACCTCTTTTGCTTTTTCCGGGTCACGCGTCATGCCTGCGCCTTTGCCCGTTTTCACATTATTCGTGATGCAGCCAACTTTGACGCTGGATTTGCAAGTTTTCAGCGCCGCGACGACAGGCTGGCGGATTGAACCTGCCAACAAGGCAAGCACATCAGCGCCCGGCACATCCCGGCCCTGCGCCAGCGCTTCAGCGCGAAACAGGCTATCGAATTGAGCCGCATCAATGTCATTGCGCTCAAATTGCGCCCATGCATTAGTGTCGCCATTGATAGCGTTGATGCCCCGGATGAAATCTTTTGGCAGACCTTTACTGGCCTCATAGCGGTTGAACGCCTCGAAGGGCGAACTGGTCAACACGCCCCCAAAGTCCCAGATAACAGCTTGAAGATTAGAAACAGTCATAACCAGACCTTATCGACAAATAAGAAAAGGGCGAGACAAATCCCGCCCCTTCGCTCAAAAATAAGCTCACGCTAAACCACGCTCTTGCGACGACGCCCAACCACAAAGAAGATGAGGTCACAACCAAACCGCAGACTTAAGCGCACCTAGCTGCCGATCAGCGTGGTGCGCCCCGGCGTCGGGCCCGCCTCCATCTCGGCGTGGCCAGCAGCCTCAAGCCCCATAACATTAAGCAAAGCCTCATCCTCGCTCACTTCAGGATTATCAGTGGTTAAAAGACGGTCGCCGACGAAAATTGAGTTTGCGCCTGCCAGCAAGCAAAGTGCTTGACCTTCCTCGCTCATATCATCCCGGCCCGCTGAAAGTCTGACCCAGCTTTTCGGAAAGACAATCCGGCATACCGCAATCGCGCGCGCCATCTCGATAACGCTGACAGGTTCACTTTGTCCCAGCGGCGTTCCTTCAATTGGTACAAGCATATTGATCGGAACACTCTCAGGATGAGGCTCCAACTTCGATAGCTCATGAATAAGGCCAATCCGGTCAGTGCGACCCTCGCCCATCCCTAAAATCCCCCCTGTACAGAGCTTTATCCCTGCTTTGCGGGCCTTGCTCAACGTATCGAGGCGATCTTCATAGGTTCGCGTTGAAACAACCGTGGAATAGTAATCGCGGGAAGTATCTAGATTATGATTATAATAATCCAGCCCGGCATCCTTAAGCGCCTCAGCCTGCCCATCTTCCAACATGCCTGCTGTAACGCATGTTTCCAGCCCAAGTTTTTTCACCTCGGACACCATTTCTGCAATTTTTGGCAGGTCGCGATCCTTCAAACTCCGCCAAGCCGCGCCCATACAGAACCGATCCGCACCGTTTTCCTTTGCAGATCGGGCCGCATCGACCACATCTCCCAAAGCCATAAGCTTTTCAGCCTTCAGACCTGTGTCAAAATGGGCTGATTGTGAGCAATAACCGCAATTTTCTGCGCAACCACCTGTTTTTATTGACAATAGTTGAGATTTTTGGATTTTTCCATCCGGCCAATTTTGCTGTTTTACCTGCAAAGCACGGCCGATTAACGCATCAAATGGCAAGTCATAAAGCGCCGTAATATCCGAAAAAGTCCAGTTAAACCGCGCAACCGTATCACTCATAAGAATCTCCATAAAAACAGAGCTCATCTGGTATCCGACCGGACCAATTATTGCAACATTCCGTAGCCAGATGAGTTTTCTCCAGCAATTCATTAGGGCAACGTTCATGGTTAATGTGCAATTAGCTGTATATTCAATCCGTTCAGGAACGAAATTTTTAAGATTTATCGCCTATAAGGGGAGTTAATTGGGATCAACAAACCCATAAAATGAATTAGCGGTAGTTTTCTTGACTCACGGCGCTCTCGGCATCATTCCTGCATTTATCAGGAGACTTGCTCCGGCGCGTCAATGTGACGGGTAGTATTGGTTTTAATGCAGGGAAAGGCGTGTCAAAATGAAACGCATAAGCACTCTCGTCGCGGCAGCGGCACTTGGAATTTCGGGAACTGCGCTTGCGCAGGGGCACTCGGGGTATAACACTGGTGGACATGGTCAGTACACAACACATTGTGGCGCTGGCGGATGGGACGCACCGGGCGGCGGCATTCCTTCTGGATGCTCTACCGGTCCGGCCGTATCATCATCTAGCACACCTCTTGGCACGGAGCTTCCAAACGCTCAGCCCGGACAGTGTTTTGCTCGCGTCGTCATCCCGGCAGTATATGATGATGTTCCTCAGACCGTAACGGTTCAGGACTCATATGATAAGATTAGCGTCACCGAACCACAGTTCGCGCCTGACGCCGTCAACGTTAAAGTACGTGACGAAGGTGTACGCTATGTCGTTCGCCAGCCACGCTACGAAACACGCACTGAGCAAGTTCTCGTCAAGCCAGCTTACGAGCGCCTGACAGTTGTTCCAGCTCAGTTCGATATGGTTTCTGAGCAAATCCAGGTTGGTCAGCCTCGCCTCGTATGGCGTCCAGGTCGCAACCTTTCTGGCGTAACACGCACTGACCCGAACACCGGCGCAGTTTACTGCCTCGTTGAAGAGCCAGGCAAAACAATCACAGTACACAAGCGTGTTGTTCGTGTGCCTGAGCAAGTTCGCGCTCAAGCGGTTCCAGCTCAGTACACAACTGTAACCAAGCAAGTTCTGGTCGATCCAGGCGGCGTTGATCAGCAGGTTATCCCTGCCGAGTTCCGCGACATTCCAGTGTCACGTCTCGTTCAGCCTGCTGGCCAAGTGGCTCAGCCAGTTGCACCACAGCAGAAGACGATCAACACACGCGTCCTTCGTTCACCTGAGCGTTTCGAGTGGGTTCCAGTTCTTTGTAACACGAACGCAAATCACTCTTCGATCTCACGCGTTCAGTCAGCTCTCGCATCTACCGGCCACTATAATGGCAGCGTAGACGGTGTCGCTGGTCCACAAACACATGCCGCACTGCGCAGCTTCCAAAGCGAGCAAGGCATTGTTGGACACGGCAACATTACAGCTGAAACAGCACAAGCTCTTGGTGTTGGCGATGTTGTCAGCGGCTCAGTTCAGCCTGCGTCAACCGCACCTTGGAACCAACGTGTAGACAACCGCATTCCAGATCGCTGGAGCGCTGCTGGCTCACAGTTCATCGAGAACAATGTGGCACCTGCACCAATCGCAGCACCAGATGCTTTCGCTGATGCACCAGCCTACACACGAGCAGCACCTGCTCCAGTAGCACCGGTTCTACGCCAGCGCACACGTCGCCTGAACTGGACTGGTAAGTCTCAGTAAACGCGACATGAAAGGCGCCATTTTGTAAGCGCGCCTTCATTGCAAAATTTAAAGGGCGATCCATTTAGGGTCGCCCTTTTTCTTATCTGGTTATTTTTTTTACCAGCCGTTGAAGCCTAAGCTGCAACCCCATCCGTCAGCAGCATATCCGGCACTGAAGCCTGCTCGGAAGCGTTCACAGGCAGCCAGCACACAACCTCGGTGCCTTCGCCAACTTCCGACTTCATCGCAACACGGCCGCCGTGTAGCTCAACAAAGTGCTTCACCAGCGCAAGCCCGAGCCCTGCCCCGCGATGGTCGCTTGAGGTAAAGCTGTCAAAGCTGGCAACCTGTTTGTTGGCCTCAATCCCTTGGCCTGTATCGCGCACAATAATGCGCGCCATGTCGCCAGCGCGCTCAGCTTCAACCGTGACCACACCGCCAGTATCGGTAAAGCGCAGCGCGTTTGAGAAGAGGTTGAACAAGACCTGACGGATACGGCGCTCATCGGCCCGGATCATACCCAGATCTTCGCCAAGTTCGGCATGCACAGTAACTTGTGTATCTTCCGCCTTGGAGACGACCATCTCAACAGAACTTTCAATAACGCTTCCAAGATCAAATTCAGATAGATCCAGGTCGATCCGCCCGGCCTCAATCATGGCGAGGTCAAGAATGTTTTCAATCAGCTTCGACAAGTGATCCGAAGCAGCAAGAATAGACTTCACATAATCAAGCTGCTGGTCTGAAAGTTTCTCTGTTCGCTGACTCTCCAAAAACTCCGCATAGCCAAGTATCGTCGTCAAAGGCGAGCGCAATTGGTAGGAAACGTTTTGCACAAACTCTGTTTTTAGTCGGTCAGCAGCCGCAAACGCTTCGGCCCGTTCACGCAAGGCACTTTCAACCCGGCGCGTCGCAGAGACGTCTGCAAAGGCAATCAGCGTATTCCCATCCGGCAATGGATGGGTAAGGTAGGTCAGAATGGTGCCATCCGAGCGGCGCATCTCACCGGTTGTTTCGGTGCGCGCGGCCGGGCTGATATCTGTGACATGTCCCTTGATAGCGCTCCATACGACCCTGTCATGAAAAAGCGGGATGCACGCTTCAACGATGGCATCATAATCTGGCCCGTCGCGCAAAGCGTCTTCTTCCAGATCCCATAATTTGCGGAACGCTTCATTGGATAGTTTCAGCCGGGCATCGCCGCCAAACACCGCGCACGCCTCATGTAGATTATCGAGCGTCGCAGCTTGCGTATTGATCAGCGCATTATATCGCGTCTGGAGACCAAGCTCATCGGTAATGTCTTTGAACAGAAGCAATAGACCGCCCAAGGGATGACGTTGTCGAGTGATGGAAAGCGTACGTCCATCAGGCAAAGACCATGTGTCCTCCGCCACGCCGGAAATATCCAGATAATGGGCCAACTCTTCAGCGCGCCAAGCGGCATAGTCGCGCCGATTGGGCAGCTTGCGACGTTCGCGCAATCTATCAAGTAATTGCCCATGTGCTGGCTGCTCGATGAGGAAGCCTTCATCCAAGCCCCAAATCTCGGCAAAGGCGCGGTTGTGAAAAACAAGCCTGCGATCAGCGCCAAAAATAGCCACCGCATCAGCAACGTGATTTAGCGTTTCACCATGCGCTTGCACATGCCGATCAAGTTCTTCGCGCGCAGCTTCCTGTTCGGTCACATCCAGCGCCATCGCCCCTGCTCCGCCAGAGAGCGGGAAGGACAAAACCCGCATGGAGCGGCGTTCTTTGTTAATCGCAATAGAGCGCGTCTCGTCTATATCTGCACCCTGATTAATCGTGCGGCGCATCTGCTCAGCGGCTTTCTCGTCCAACATAAGTTGGCGTTCCAGTGCCGTGTCGAGCGTTGGCGCTTCGACCGCATCAAGATAGGCTTGGTTGCACCATTGGATCTTGCCCATGCCAGAGACACGCCACGCCGGGAAAGGTGACTTGCGCAACATCTCCAGAAAGGCCGTCGGGTCTGAGGCAATGACCTGGCGCGCTTCTTCGAGGCGTCCACGTGCTGCACTTTCTTCAATGCCGCGTGTGGTCGCATCTGTGATCCAAACAACCGCGCGTGCACCAGCCGTGCGCCCGTCAGCATCAAGATGTGCCTCGCCGGGTCCAATGATTTTCAGCGAGAAAGCCGTTCCATCACGGCGCAGCTCCTTCAGGCGCTGACGCAGCGTGGTGTCTTGTTTAACCGAGTCGCGGGCCTCAAGGTCAGCGAGACCTTCCACAATGCGCACCGCAGGATCTGCTGAAATGGCTTCATCCGTGTAGCGCAGCAAGCCAGCCAAAGCGGCCAGCGAACCATAAAGTTGGGGGGGTGTAATCTCATCAAGATCCTCATCCAAGGCGTCATCTTCCCAAACAAGGATAACGC
>CAZXTI010000116.1:0-5739 GCA_964643565.1 uncultured Hyphomonas sp.
GGGCTGAATAGGCGCGGGCGTGTGGCTCGGCAAATAGGGGGCTGCATCCTGTCCGAGTACGCACCAATGGCTTTGGGTGCGTTTGAACGTGACGCGCGCGCTGAGGCCAAATCCGCAAGCGCTGCGCCTTATGTTGCCATAGTCGGAGCTTGTGTGCACGCCAAGGCATAGGCCGCTGCTCTCCTTGTGGTTGGAGACAATCGCATTATCGAGGATGAAAGACTGCGCGCCGATATTGACGGGCAGCACATCGACATAGCGTTCATATAAACGTTTTGGGAGCCCTTCAGCTTTGCGTTGACGCCAGCTCAGCCGGTCCAGATCCATACGTCGCTTCTGGTCATCGTAAATATCTTCAGCAATGATCGTGCGTGGCTCGGCCGCATCTACAAGACAGGCATAGACCCCATTGCCGATCTGGGTATGGACGACTGTTTTTCCGTCGGCGGTTTGATAGGTTTCACCGGATTGGGAAGCCGGCGAGCGATCGACTTTATGCGCCGTGGCCGGAAAGGCAAAAGACAGGGATAATGCAGCAAGACATGCTGTTTTTTTGTGTAGATGCATGAGAGCAGACTCCATTGATGACAAAGGTGATATTCTCTGATAAAGCAAATTAATAGCGATTTTGCAATATAAAATTGTCTAAAAATGACAAGAAAAGAGTTCTAAAGATGCGATTAGCGATGCGCGCCTTGCAGATTATCAGTTATTTTACCGCTAGTGTCGCGGCTGTCGCCATCGTGCTGGTGCTTGCCTTTCAAGGCGATGTGATGATCGCTAACCCGGTGATCGACGGAGACCTAATCATAGTCAAAACGAGTGGATGGGAGGGTGATGCGAACTTATGGCGCAATGTAGCGGCGGCGGTTTACGGGCTCTTCTTTGTCTCCATTTTTTACCGCTTGGGCTGCCTGATGGGTTTGTTTTTGAAGCGGCACTATTTCACCGAAAAAGCCGTCGGACATATGCGCTATATCGCCTGGGTATACCTCCTGATGAACCTCATCGGTTTTGTGATATCGAAGTGGCATGGATATGGGCATGACGGTTTGAACACGTTCTCTAAATTCTCAGGCGAAGGCATTTTCGCTTTTATGCTAAGTCTCACTTTTCTTATTATCGCGCATATTTTAAACGAGGCGCGCAAGAACACTGAAGAGCTGGACCGTTACTTCTAATGGCAATTATCCTGCGCATAGATGTCATGCTCGCTGAGCGGAAGATGAAGGCCAAACATTTGGCCGAGGAGATGGGGCTGACCGAAGGCCAACTCTCCAAAATCCGCAATGGGCATATGAAAGGCATCAAATTCGAGACGCTCGACCGGCTGTGCGAATTGCTCGACTGCGAGCCGGGCGACCTCATTCGGCGCGCCAAGCCAGACGCCTAGGCGCGCTTACACAGAAAATTAAATCAGTTCCACGCATGACAGCGTGCCATTGGATGGGTAAGCTTTGCGCAATGAAATCGGCTAAAGGGCATTGGGCATGAGTACTGATACGCATTATGATTTGATTGTGATTGGCTCTGGCGCAGGTGGAGCGACCGTTGCGCAGGCTTTGGCCGATACTGGTAAGCGCATCCTCATTCTGGAACGCGGTGAGCACCTTCCGCGCGAGGCTGACAATTGGAACCCGTCGGCGGTGTTCATTGATGGCAAGTATCGCACAGATGAAAAATGGCTCGACAAGAACAATAAGGAATTTACACCAAACACGCATTATTGGGTCGGCGGGAATACGACCTTTTATGGCGGCGTGTTGATGCGCTTTCGCGAGGGCGACTTTGAAGAGCGCGAACATGCAGGCGGCGTGTCGCCAGCTTGGCCGATCTCTTATAGTGAATTGTCGCCTTGGTATGACAAGGCCGAGATGCTGTGGCGGGTGCGCGGGGAGGCAGGGACTGACCCGTGCGAGCCACCGCGCAATAAGCCCTATGATCATGCGCCGGTTGGCCACGAACCTGAAGTGGCGCGACTTGATGCGCATCTCAAAGAGAATATGGGCTGGAAACCGTTTCCATTGCCGCTTGGTGTGATGCGCGATGATGCAGACCCTGTGCGCTCGGCCTGTGTGCGCTGTCAGTTTTGCGGCGGGTATCCGTGTCTGGTGAAGGCAAAATCTGATGCGCGCACGATTGCGATTGATCCTTTGATGGACGCAGAAAATGTCACAATATTGCCGGGGCGTTTCGTTGAGCGGCTTGAGGTTGAAGATTGCGGGGATACGATCAAAGAAGTGGTCTGCATCAATGCGGACGGCGAGGAGGAGATCTACACCTCGGACCTCGTCGTCTTGGCGGCAGGGGCGGCCAACACGGCGGCTATCTTGCTGCGCTCGACCTGTGAGGGGCACCCGAACGGTTTGGCCAATGGCTCCGATCAGGTGGGGCGAAATTATATGTTCCACACGATGACAGCGATTGTCTCGATGACGGCGCATACGGTGGATGCGGACTTTCCCAAGACGCTCGGCATAAATGACTTTTACTGGCGCGATCCAGATGGCAGCTATGATTATCCGATGGGACATGTTCAGACGCTCGAATATATGAAGGGCGAAACGATTGAAGGTCAGATCAAGGAAATGGTGCCATCAGGGCTGATCCCGAATTTCATCTCGCGCAGTATTGCAAAACGTATGCTGAGCTTTCTGGTCCTGTCTGAAGACCTGCCTTTGCCAGAAAACCGTATCCGCTGGGACGGCAAGCAGATCCACCTAGAGTACACTTATAATAATCTGGAAGGCCATAAACGCCTCGTCGCGAAGATGGATAATGCCCTCGATAATTTTGCTGATGAGAAACACAAGATTTGGGACCATCATTATCAGGTCAGCTCGCTTCTGCCGATCTATGGCACCGCGCATCAATGCGGCACGGCGCGCATGGGGGACGATCCGGCGAGCAGCGTGGTCAACAAAAATTGCCGCGCGCATGAAGTGTCCAATCTCTTCATCACCGATACCAGCGTGTTCTGCTCATCTGCGGCGGTGAACCCGACCTTGACCCTTGTGGCCAACGCCTTGCGCGTGTCGGAAGTTATTCGCCAGCGGCTGATGGGCGCTGCGCCAATCGTTCCGGTCATTGAGCTGGAGCAGGAAGCCGAAGCGCCGCCAAAGCAGGGGCGCAAGAAGTTCCTCGGTATTTTCTAGGCAAAACCCGTTTCACGAAATTTGCTCAAATAAGCCTTTATCGCGCCGTATTCTCCTGTAAGTTTGGATCAAATTTTATGGGGATACGCATTATGAATACGAAACAGATATTGTTGGTGAGCGCCGCGATGACAGCGTTGTTGCTGGGCGGGTGCACGACACAAGAGGCCGAGCCATTCACACAGACCTCGATTGAAGGCAGTGATATACAATCTGTGCCGACGCCGCTGGAACCTGTACCTGAAAACAAGCGCGATGAAACGGCCCCGGCTGAAGCAGGCGCCGCACCAGGAGGCCCAGTGCCTCCGCCGCCTCCTCCAAGTGTGCTTGCTGTGCCCTCCTTGAGTGCGGATTCAGTGGTGGGGGAGAGTGTGACTGTGACAGGGTCGCGGCTAAGACGCGGTGAGTTTAAGTCTGTTTCGCCTGTGGAAACCATATCCGGAGAAGTTTCAAGAGATTTGGGTGCGGGTGATGCAGCTGACAAGCTTACCGTCTTGCCGGGAGACACACGCCCGCCGCCTAGGCCGCAATCTGGCTTGTTGACGGCGGGGGATTATGACGATGTTCTGAACCCGCATTTATATAAGGATTATCTGGATAAGACCCGCGATGGACAGCTCGCGCAGAAAGGGCTGCCCTATGTCGACGCGGCTGACCGCATCGCCATCCGCATAACTGACCGCCTTGGCAAGCCGATGCCGTTTGCAGACATTATGCTTTCAACGCCGCAAGGCGCAGAGATGTTTCCGCTGCGAACCGGCGCGAACGGGATGGCTTATCTCTATCCAAAATTTGACGTGCTTGAAGCGGGAACGACAATCACCGTTTCTGCTGAAGGTGCAAAGCGCAAATCCAAAAGCCTGACCACGGTAAACCTAGAAGAGGGCGGTGAGCTTGCATTCGTGATGGAGCGCGACGCAGCGAAGATCCAACAGCTAGACATTCTGTTGACGCTTGATGCGACAGGCTCGATGGGCGATGAGATGCGTTATCTGCAAACCGAGCTTGTCTCGATCATGACGCGCATGGAGGCGAATAATCCGGATTTGGATATTCGCGCGGGCTTGGTTGTTTACCGCGATACGACGGACGAATATGTTGTTCGGGATTTTGATTTCACGGATGATCTGGAAGTCTACAAAGTCAATCTTTCGCGCCAAACGGCACGTGGCGGCGGGGACTTTCCTGAAGCGATGAATGATGCGTTGACCAAGGGACTTGGCCTGTCGTGGCGTGAAGATGCGATTAAGATTAACCTGCTCGTTGCCGACGCGCCGCCGCATGATGAGAAGATCAATGCGACATGGAATACGGCGCTCCATTCACGCGTGCGGGGCATTCACGTCGTATCGCTCGCGGCAAGCGGCGTAGACCCGACGGCAGAGTTTTTGATGCGCGCCATGGGGCAGCTTACCGGTGGCCGCTACTTGTTTCTGACCGACGATAGCGGCGTTGGAAATCCGCATGCAGAGCCTACAGTTGATTGCTATGTTGTGACGCCTTTGAATGGGTTGGTTCAGCGCGTATTTGAGAGCCTCGTGGCGGGTACGCGGGTCGAGCCAGAAGGCGACAGCGTCATTCGCACGGTCGGCAGTTATCAGGCCGGTATCTGTACGGCAGAGCCGGAGGCGCAATAACCGGACACTCATAAATCTGCTCGTTTCATTGACCATGGCCAAGGCGGAAAATTCGTTTATACTTATGGTTAACGAAACGAATTGAGTGGACCTGTTATATGCGAATTGCGTCTTGTCTGATTGCGGCTGTCTTGATGGCGGCTAGTCCGGCTGCGGCCGAACCCTTAAATGAAACTGAAGCGGACGCGGTTATTGCCAGCGTCGAGGCGAAATACGATATCACCTCGAATATTGCGCGAAAGCTCTGGGAATGGGCGGAAGTTGGCTATCAGGAGGAGCGCTCAACAAAATTGATGCAGGATACGCTTGCCGCTCGCGGGTTCGCTATTCAAGCTGGTGTTGCCGATATTCCAACGGCTTTTGTTGCAAGCTATGGCAAGGGCGGGCCAGTGATTGCTGTGCTTGCTGAACTTGATGCGTTGCCGGGCATCAATCAAGACGATACGGGGACACGTAACCCTATTGATGGCAAGGCGGCCGGGCACGCTTGCGGACATAATCTCTTCGCGGCTGGCTCGATCGGTGCTGCGCTAGCAATTGCAGACTGGCTGGATGAGAGCGGAACACCGGGCACCTTGCGCCTTTATGGAACGCCCGCCGAAGAGGGCGGAAGCGGTAAGGTCTATATGGTGCGCGATGGCCTGTTCGATGACGTTGATATTGCGCTGCATTGGCATGGCAGCGATGCCAACTCGGCAGCGGCCTCAACCTCACTTGCTAACCGGTCGGCTAAGTTTCGTTTCAAAGGCATTTCCGCGCATGCCGCCGGTGCGCCGGAGCGTGGACGTTCAGCTTTAGACGGCGTTGAAGCCATGAACATGATGGCGAATATGATGCATGAACACATTCCGCAGGATGCGCGCATGCACTATGTGATTACTGCGGGTGGAAACGCGCCCAATGTTGTGCCGGATTTTGCAGAAGTCTTCTATTATGTGCGTCACCCG
>CAZXTI010000117.1:0-5702 GCA_964643565.1 uncultured Hyphomonas sp.
ATCAAGGCTGTGAGTGTGGCGGCGCGCCAGGAACTGATGGAGATTTTGGACCGTAAAGTGCATTTGTTCCTGTTTGTGAAGGTTGACGAGAAGTGGCAGGAAAAGCGCGAACGCTATGTTGATTTCGGCTTGGAGTTTGATGTGTGATCAGCTGGGAGGATGAGGCGCTTATTCTGGGCGGACGCCGTTTTGGGGAAGGCGGCCTGATCCTTGATGTGTTGACATCTGGCTATGGACGCCGCGCAGGTCTTGTCTATGGCGGCGCGTCGCGTCGTCGGCGCGGGCAATTGGAGGCTGGCAATACGGTCGAGCTTAAATGGTCGGCGCGTGAAGAAACGCAGCTTGGCCGATTTGATGTTGCTGAATCCACCAAAGCGCGCGGGGCTCATCTGATGGATGATGGCGATGCGCTATCTGCCATGGCGTGCATGATGTCGGTTTTGCGCAGCAGCTTGGAGGAGGGCGATAGCCAGGCCTCTATCATGTATGATGCGACGAATGTTGTGCTTGATATGTTGAGCGAGCCAGATGTGTGGCCTGCACTTTATGTGCGCTGGGAGATGGGGCTTTTGGCGAGTTTGGGCTTTGGGCTTGATTTGACAGCGTGTGCTGTTTCCGGGGCGAATGATGGCCTGACACATGTTTCGCCAAAGACGGGGCGCGCGGTGAAAGGCTCTGAAGCTGAAGACTATGTTGATCGGCTCTTGGTTCTGCCGCAATTCCTGATTGACCCGACCGCGCCTGTGACGCCTGCGGGGATTGGCGAAGGGCTTTTATTGACGGGGCATTTTCTGGAGCGGCGGCTTTACGCGCTTATCAACAAACCACCGCCTGAAGAACGTGACCGGATGATCGCCCGGTTGGAACGCGCTGGCGCGGTGATAATGGCCGACGACATTGAGTGATCGTTCTGGATCGAGGTTTCGATTCAGTTATCGTTTCAGGAAGGTCTGCAAGCCGTCCATGAAGGCATCAAACTGATCATGATGCACCCAGTGATTTGCGTCCGGGATTTCGGTGACATAGGCATTTTGAAAGTGCGCGGCGCGGCCATCCCCCTGCGGGTTAGAGGCCCAGGAATTTGCGCCGTAAACCAACCATGTTGGACAGGTGATGCGCGCCCATAATGTTTCAAATTCTGCTTGGGTAATGTCTGAGGGCGAGCGCCCCATGCCTGCTGGATCATAGCACCAACGCACAGTGCCATCTGGGTTGTCTGTAATGCCGTGCTTGGTGAGGTGGGCGAGCTGTTCGTCTGAGAGATGGCCGTGGGCGGCGCGCATCCGGTCTTCGGCTTCTTGGTAATTGGCCATGGTGCGCGCCTTGCGGCCAGAGAGTTTTGTGCGTTGCTCGACCCAGTTTTGCAGGCGATCCTCCAGCGCTTCCTTCCGGCGCTCCTCCAGCATTTTTGGGGATGCGCCAAGGCCTTCAATGGCGACGAGTTGTTTGACGGTGTCTGGATAGATGCCGGTATAGCGCACAGCAATATTGCCGCCGAGCGAATGGCCAATCAGGGTGAAATTATCTGCGCGATCCGGGGCGGTGGTTTTTAGGTGAGCCACGAGGGAAGCCAGATCGAAGACGTGATCCATCACTGCATATTCGCCGTCGCTTACATGCTCACTGGCCCCGTGGCCGCGCAAATCATGTGCGATGACACGGTAGTCGCGCGCAAGCTCCCTTGCGACCCAATCCCAACTGCGTTTCTGGTCGCGCCCGCCATGTACAAGAAGAAGTAGCGGCGCGTCAGGCGCGCCCCATGCTGCATAGGTCAGGCGTAAGCGCTGCGAGGTGAAACTGTGCTCAGTGGGGGAAATATCTGTCATGAGCGGGGTGTAGCGGTGTTTTGGTGTGATTACCACATGCGGTCTTTGGCGTAGTCGGCATAGTTTTTATCATAGGCATCTGCGTCGAAGCCTTCATGTTCCTCGCGGACAAATTCTCCGGCGGTGGGTACGTTTGCGCTTTCATCGCCGGATGCCCAGAGCGCTGAGCGCATGAGGGCTTTGGCGCATTGGAAATAAATTTCGTCGATTGCGGTGGTGATAACGCATGTTGGGGCTTTGCCGGATTTGTCGAACTCGGCGAGCAGGCTTGCATCGGTCGAGAGCGCAGCTTTGCCATTGACGCGGACGACATTCTTGCAGCCGGGGACCATGAATAAGAGGCTGATACGCGGATCACGAACGATATTGCGCAAACTGTCGAGCCGATTATTGCCGCGCCAGTCTGGCAGAAGGATGGTTTTCGGGTCCGGGGTTTTGACGACCGGACCATCATCTCCGCGCGGGCTGGCATCTGTGCCTTCCGGACCGACAGTCGAGACGATGCAAAAGCGCGATCCGTTGATCCATTTTTGGTAGAGCGGGGTGAGGTGGTCTTGCACCTTGTCGAGCGAGGCTTGCATCGGTGCGTCGTACAGCGCCTCCAGCGCTGGGATCGTGTCGATTGTGCTCATATCTGTTCTCCATACACAAATGCCCCCGCATGGCGGAGGCATTTAAAGGGTTAGTCGAAGGCCATTGGCTTAAACATCCAGCAACAAGCGCTCAGGATCTTCAAGCGCCTCTTTGACGCGTACAAGGAAGGTCACCGCTTCCTTGCCGTCAACGATGCGGTGGTCATAGGAAAGCGCCAGATACATCATTGGGCGGATTTTCACTTCGCCATTGATCGCAACGGGACGCTGTTCGATGCGGTGTAGGCCAAGCACGCCAGATTGCGGCGGGTTGAGGATCGGCGTTGACATAAGCGAGCCATAAACCCCGCCATTGGTAATCGTGAAGGTGCCGCCTTGCATATCTGCGATGGCGAGTTTTCCATCACGGGCTTTGCGGGCGAGATTGCCCAGCTCTTTCTCGATGCCAGCAAGGGAGAGCTCGTCGGCGTCACGAATCACCGGAACAACGAGGCCTTTGTCGGTGCCGACGGCCATGCCGATGTCGAAATGGTTCTTGTAAATGATGTCGGTGCCATCAATCTCGGCATTTACGGCAGGGATTTCTTTTAGAGCAGAGACAACCGCTTTGGTGAAGAAGCCCATAAAACCAAGCTTCACGCCGTGCTTGTCGAGGAAGCCTTCCTTATAGGTTTTGCGCAGCTCCATGATCGCGCCCATGTCCACATCGTTGAAAGTGGTGAGCATGGCGGCGCTGTTTTGGGCGTCCTTCAAGCGGCGGGCAATGGTCTGGCGCAGGCGCGTCATGCGGACACGTTCTTCGCGAGGGCCAAGTTCGCGCGGCGCGCTTGGCGCTGCACTTGCGGCTGGTGCGGCGCTGGCGCTTCCACCTTTTGCGACATAAGCCATGGCGTCAGCTTTGGTGGCGCGTCCGCCGCGACCTGTGCCGGGAACAGCGCTTGGTTCGACGCCGCCTTCGGTTGCAACGCGTCGAACTGATGGAGAGACCGGCGCGCCGGACGCAGCAGGTGCAGCAGGCGGCGGTGTTGCAGCTTTTGGCGCCGGGGCAGGGGCTGCAGCGCCGGCTGCGACGCGTGCGATGACCATGCCCGGCGTCACACTGTCGCCTTCGCTGGCAAGCCATTCTGTCAGGGTGCCGTCTGCTGGCGCGCTAACCTCAAGCGCAACCTTGTCGGTTTCGATTTCGACAATGGTTTCATTCTTCATGACGGCATCACCGGCTTGCTTGAGCGGTGCGCCCATCGTGCCTTCAGCGACGCTTTCGCCCATATCCGGGACGGTCACATCCATTGCGGCGCCGGAAGATGCGGCAACTGGTGCAGCAGCAGCGGCTGGGGCGGGGGTAGCGGCGGGAGCTGCGGATGCGCCGGAACCTGCGCCAATTTTTGCGAGCAGCGCGCCGATCTCGACGGTTGCGCCTTCGGCCGCGATGATCTCAGACAGGGTGCCATCTTCAGGCGCTGAGACTTCGATGGAGACTTTATCTGTTTCCAGTTCAACCAGAATTTCATCGCGCTGGACACTGTCGCCAGCTGATTTCAACCATTTGCCAACGGTGGCTTCTGTTACGGATTCGCCGAGCACCGGCACTGTAATATCTGTCATGAGATGAGGTCCGTTCTTTCGTGTTTAGGGCTTAGGCACTTGCAAAAATATCGTCGACGGGTTTGTCGCCGAGTGCGGTTTCTAGGAAGGTTTCAAGTTCAGCCTTGTGCTTGGAGGCAAGACCGGTGGCAGTTGCCGCGGCAGCTGGACGACCCGCATAATTTGGCCGGGGCTTCTTCGCCTTGGCTTGTATGGCGCACCATTCAATCTCGTCGCGGATAAAGGTCCAGCCGCCCATATTGCGCGGTTCTTCCTGGCACCAGACCATCTCGGCTTGCGGAAAGCGGGATAGCTCTTTGATCAGGGATTTGCGTGGGACGGGATAGAATTGTTCTACGCGTAGCAGGTAGATGTCATCCGTGCCGCGCTTTTCGCGTTCTTCGAAAAGATCGTAATAGACTTTTCCAGAGCACAGCACGACGCGGCGGATTTTCTTATCGTCGACAAGTTTGACCTCGCCCTCGCGGCCGGGGGTCTCAGCATCGTCCCACAAGACACGGTGGAATGAGGATTTCGGTCCAAGATCTTCAAGCGGCGATGTGGCCAGCTTGTGCCGCAGGAGCGATTTCGGCGTCATGATGACCAGCGGTTTGCGGAACTCACGATGGATCTGGCGGCGCAGGGCATGAAAATAGTTGGCCGGTGTCGTCAGATTGCACACTTGCATATTATCTTCAGCGCACATTTGCAGGAAGCGTTCGAGACGTGCGGAAGAATGTTCCGGCCCCTGACCTTCATAGCCATGCGGCAAAAGCATAACGAGGCCGGACATGCGCAGCCATTTACGTTCAGCCGATGAAATGAACTGGTCGAAGAAGACCTGCGCACCGTTTGCGAAGTCACCGAACTGCGCTTCCCACAAGGTGAGCGTGTTCGGGTCTGCCAGAGAGTAGCCATATTCATAGCCGAGGACGGCTTCTTCTGAGAGAAGGCTGTCGATGACTTCATAAGCGGCTTGGGTATCACTGAGCGTGTTCAGCAGGGTGTGGCGCTCATTGGTGTTTTGATCAATCACGTGGGAGTGGCGCTGGGAGAAGGTGCCACGTCCGCAATCCTGTCCGGACAGGCGGACTGAATAACCTTCGTCGAGCAGGGTGGCGAAAGCGAGATGTTCGCCTGTGGCCCAATCAAGGCCTTTACCCGTGCTGATCGATTTTGCGCGCGCATCAAGAACACGCTGGAGCGTTTTATGCGGGGTCACGCCGTCTGGAACCTTTGTGAACTTCGCACCAAGTGATTTTAGGCGTTTTGCAGAGACGCCGGTTTTACCGCGCCGATCATCATCTTGCGGAAGCTTGAAGCCTTTCCATTCACCGTCCAACCAATCAGCTTTTTGAACGTCCAGTGTTTTGCCATCTTCAAAGGCTTGGTCAAGAAGAGCAGCAAAGGCAGAGACTTCACTGGCGACTTGATCGGCTGTTAGCAGGCCTTCATTGACGAGCCGGTTTGAGTAAATCTCGCGTGTCGATGGGTGGCCTTTGATCTTTTTATACATCAGCGGCTGGGTGAACATTGGTTCGTCACCCTCATTGTGGCCAAAGCGGCGATAGCAGAACATGTCGATGATGACGTCCTTGCCGAACTTTTGGCGATACTCTGTTGCGATCTTGGCAACATAAGTCACAGCTTCAGGGTCGTCGCCATTGACGTGGAAGATCGGTGCCTGAACCAGAAGCGC
>CAZXTI010000118.1:0-1942 GCA_964643565.1 uncultured Hyphomonas sp.
TCTCATGACCGTATATGGTACGTCACGCAAGACAAAAAAATGTGTCTTGATCCGGTCCTTTCATATCATTTGCACAAATGATTCTCAGCAATAGAGGCGCAGCCATGGCTATCAAGATGCGAATTGGTAGCGTAATAACAAGATATGAGTAGACGATTCCCCCTTTCGCCAGATGCCAGCAAGCTTATGCTTTTGGCCCGTCCGAGCCAATCAGCGCGCAATATGCTCGCATTAAGGCGTTCAGCCGGCTCTAAAATGCTAACAGCGCCGGGGCCCGACCCGGAAGCCTTGCGTGAACTCCTGAACGTTGCGGCACGCGTGCCCGATCACCGCAAGCTGGAACCATGGCGGTTTATCGTATTTCAGGGCAAAGCCCGCCAAGAATTTGCCAAACATGTTGAGACAATTTTCAAGAAAAACAATCCGGGCGCATCGCAAAAAGATATCGCTTTAGAAGCGGCCCGCCCGATGCGTGCGCCTGTCTTCGTGGCTGTTATTTCTTCGCCCAACACGCGCCATAAAACGCCTGTTTGGGAACAAGAGCTGTCGACGGGTGCCGTCTGCTACAATTTACTGCTCGCAGCAAATGCGTCCGGCTGGGCGGGGGTCTGGTTGACCGAATGGCTGGCCTTTGATGGCGACATTGCAAAAACACTTGGCCTGACCGCAGATGAACGCGTCGCCGGATTTATCTATCTTGGGACCGCTAAAGCTAAGAGCCCAGAACGCCCGCGCCCGAACATAGACGCGAAAATCACCCATTACGGCGAACAAGTGTCTTAAAAGCGATCCAATAGGCGTTTGAGATATTCGCGCTCAGCAGGGTCGGTTGCTTCATCATAGCGCCGACGTAATTCTTCCAAAATTTCAAGTGCGCGCTGGCGTTCTGATTTCTCCGGAACTAACACATCATCCGATCCGGCAAGGCCGCCGCCTTGATTGATCTGATTTCCAAACGGATCAGTCGTTGGACCTTCGCCGCCCTCTTCTGTTCCAAGCTCATCGAGCTGGCCCGATAATTCAGCCGCCAACTCACGCAGCCCCTCTGTGATACGTTCCTGACTACGCTGTGCCAGACCGAAGTCTCCATCTTCCAAGGCGCGCTCGGCAAATCTTTGCGCCCGCAAAACATCATCAAGGTCTTCTTCAGAGATACCTCCGATGCCCTCCTCGTCTCCTGCATCGCCGCCGCCAGTTTGGCCTTCGCCTTCTTCATCACCGCCGCCAGCTTCGCCCTCACCTTCTTCATCGCCGCCACCAGCTTGCCCCTCGCCGCCTTCGGCAAGCTGCTGCAAAAGTTCACCGATTTGCGCCTGTCGCTCGGCAAGTTCCTCGCGGGTCAGTCCACCAGCTTCCTCACCTGCACCAAACTGGTTGCCTTGCGACCCTGACTGCGAACCAGACTGACCGCCCTGTTGCTCACCGCCCTGCTGTTCACCGCCTTCTTGTTCACCGCCTTGCTCGCCGCCCTGTTGTTCGCCGCCTTCTTGCTCACCGCCGTTTTGGGCTTGCTCTCTTTGCCGATCAAGTTCGCGCCGCTGGGCTTCGAGCGTGTCATCGTTCAGCTCTCTTTGCTCACGCAGAGCCTCCGAAAGATCTTCCAGCTGCTCTGCAAGTTCCTGCTGTTCGTCGCTATCTTGATCGCTCTCTTCGCCTTCACTTGGCAGCGCGAACCCATCGCTCCCGGAGCCATTTCCTTGTTGAAATTCTAAATTCTCCAACAGATTGGTAATATCGGAAAGAAGCTGGCGCGCCTGATCGGTTGCCCCGGTTTCGGTCAGATCTTCCAGCGCGCTCAACATTTCCTCAAACGAGCCTTGCCCAAAGCCTTCGCCGCCGCCAGCTTGTTGATTATCCAACCCCTCTTCAGCGGCCCCTTCAGGCAAACCATTCGCGATCGCCTCTGCCAGTTTCGCCTGCACATAGTTCTCAGCCGCCTGCC
>CAZXTI010000118.1:2042-5691 GCA_964643565.1 uncultured Hyphomonas sp.
CCATTCGCGATCGCCTCTGCCAGTTTCGCCTGCACATAGTTCTCAGCCGCCTGCCGGAATGCCTCTGTCAGGCGGCGAATTTCTTCTTCTGATGCCCCGTCCCGCAGCGCTTTTTCCAATGCTCTCTTTGCGGCCAGTAATGCAGCAAGTGCATCTGCGGCGCTTCCATATTCCGCCTTCAGCGCGACCGCCCAAAGCAAGCCGTCCACCTGTGAGGCATCTTCCAGATTGCGCGCCTGAATGAGTGTGTGATGCGCGCTTTCAAGACCGAGATAATGTTCATAGTTTGCAAAGAACCGATATGGCTCATGGGTCACGGCTTCCAGCATTAAGGCTGCGCGTTGAACACCTTCAGGCGCCGCTTCCAAGCGACTACGTTCGCCAACACGCTCAGCATAATCGCGTGGTTCTCTGAGGACTGTGACGCGTATATCCTGCGCAGCGCGGGCCAGTGATTGCAAAAAGAGTTTTTCTGGCAAGACAAACTCATACGGGTCGCTATACCCTTCCTGCCCACGACCATCAGTGGCCACAAGCCGCCCTGATACGAGTAGCCCCGCCCAAGGATGACGTGTCATATCAAGGGCTGCATCATCTTCGCCTTCTCTAAGAGATGGCGACGGCAGTTGGATCTGTACGCGGCGCTCATCATCCGGGCTTGCCGGATGCGGCTCAACAAGACGCAGCGCAATTTCTAACCGCGTAACGCCATAATCATCGGCAACTTTCCAAGACAGCTCCGTTTTGTCCTTCGCGCCGAGAACAGGCGGCTCCAAAAATTCAGCATATGGCACACCATCCGGCGAGGTCAGAATGCTCAGCCCCTTGCGCTTGCCCCACCAATTTACAGATAGCTTTGTATCATTCTCAATAATCGCGCGGGTTTCATAGGCACCGTCCGGCGTGCGATCAAACCTTTGTCCTTTGCCGCCGCGTTTGGAACGCAAAGCGAGTTTCGGCGCGGATGGCGCTTGTGCACGAAGTGTAATCTCAGAGCCTGCTGGAACGCGGATCTCTTCGGTTGCAGGCTTTAAGAAGATTGGCGGGCGGCGTGTATATTCAGGCGGGGTGATCCAGGCTTCAACCCGCACATTCTCCGCGCCCATCAAGACACCAATGTCCGGACTAACCGCTTGTGAGGCGCGTTGGCCGAGATTTCCGCCCGCCGCCACCATGCCGGAGATAAGCAAAACAGGTAATATGGCGCGCAAGAAATAAGGGTCCAGCCGCCGCCAAAGCGCCGAGAACCACGGGATCGGCAGGCGCTCTGCAGCCGTTTTTAGCCGTAAAGTGTGCTCATCCCATAGAATTTGACCATCATCGGTCACCTCAACTGGGTGATCGGTCAGTGATGCAATCGGGCGCATGTCCGATGATTTATCCAAGGCTTTGCGCGCCTCGTTATCGCTTGGGTGCGCATAGGCTTTCCAGCCGCGCCAGATCAAAAACGGGCTAACCAGCCAGAAGAGAACACCGAAAACAGCCCGCGTTCGTGTGTCCAAAAGGTCTAGGACGCCAAAAAATGCGAGGATGAAATAGACACCTGCAAACACCAAAAATGGCCAAAAAGCTTTGACCACCCGCAAAACACCGAGGTGCAAACGCGTTGCCCTGATTTTAAATATCAGGCCTTTGATTGTGGTCAGGTCAACCAATCTGGTAATGCCTCCAACTGCATCATCTGCTCAAAACTTGGACGTTTCCTTACGATGGCATATTTTGCGCCATCCACAAGCACTTCGGGCACTAAAGGCCGCGCATTATATTGTGATGACAATACGGCCCCATAAGCCCCAGAAGATAGAAACGCGATCCGGTCGCCCTGTTTAATCGGTGGCAAATCGCGCGCAGAAGCGAATTTATCCGTCGACTCACAAATCGGACCGACAATGTCATAAGCGCTCATTTCCGCATCTGGTGCAGGCTCGTTGAGCGTCAATGTACCATGGTGAGCTGAATAGAGCGCCGGGCGCATCAAATCATTCATGCCTGCATCAACAATCAGAAATGTGCGGTCTGGCGCCGGTTTCTTGTAGAGCATCTCGGTAATCATCACACCGGCATTTCCGGCAATGACACGGCCCGGCTCCAAAATAATCTGCACAGGCAAATCGCCAATGACCCGTCGAACCATGGCCGCATATTCTGATGGAGAAGCCGGTGCATCCTCCGCATGATAAGGGATCCCTAGCCCGCCGCCGAGATCTATACGCGATATGGCATGGCCATCGGCAATCAAATTACGCGCCAGATCAATCGTTTTGCGAAACGCCGCCTCCATTGGCGCAAGTTCGCCAATCTGCGACCCGATATGAACATCAACGCCAACAACCTTGATACCCGGCAAAGCGCCTGCCCGCTGATACAGTGCTTCAGCATCTGGCCACGGCACACCAAACTTGTCGCCCTGCTTTCCTGTCGAAATATTCGGATGCCCGCCCGCTGCAACATCAGGGTTCACCCGCAGTGCAATCGGCGCAAGCTTGCCAAGTCCCGCCGCAACCTCTGACAAGGTTTCCAGTTCAGCTGCGCTTTCGACGTTAAACTGATGGATACCCATCTCCAGCCCCAGCGCCATTTCTTCGCGTGTCTTCCCGACGCCTGAAAATACAATCTTCTCGGGTGGGATACCCGCCTTCAGCGCGCGCTGCATTTCGCCGCCGCTAACCACATCAGCCCCGCAGCCCTCTTGTGCGAGCGTGGCCAGCACAGCCAAATTCCCATTGGCTTTCACCGAATAGGCAATCAGGCAGTCGACATCTGAAAAAGCGAGGCCGATGACTTGGGCATGTCGGCGCAGCGTTGCAGTGGAATACACATAGCAAGGCGTACCGACCGCGTCGGCAACCGCCTCCAAATCCACGTCTTCGCAATGGAGCCGTTTATCTTTGTAATGAAAGTGATGCAAATGTCTGAGGCCTATATTCCGCTCGGCCCAACAGGGTCTTCCAAAGGCGTGGACTGAACAGTTTCTGTCGGCGCAGCTTCCGGAATTTCTCCGCCAAATTCATTGATACGCGGCCGCTGAACAACCTTAGCCACTGGCGCAGCGATCTTCGCCTCTTCCTTTTCAGGTTCAGCAGGCGGCGCAGGGTCCAGACTTTTGATAATCGGCGCAGGACGCGCAAGCCCGCCGCGCAAACCACAAGCCGACAAAAACGGCAATGCAACGCATCCAGCCAATATCAGCCGTGTTGCAATTCGAGCCTTATGAGTCATCACTATCTCCTAGTCCGTCATTTAACCTATTTTTCCATGCCGCAACCTGTTCTGCAACACGCACGGGGGCTGTTCCACCAAAACTTGTCCGGCTCGCAGCCGACTTCTCGACAGTCAACACCGAATATATGGCGTCAGTAAGGCGGGGTTCTACCGCCTGCATCGCCTCTAATGACAAATCAGCTAGGTCGACCCCGCCTGCCTCAGCTTTCGCCACCAAAGCGCCCGTCACATGATGGGCTTCGCGAAACGGCATGCCAAGCTCGCGCACAAGAAAATCAGCCAAATCCGTCGCCGTAGAAAAACCCCTGGCCGCCGCCGCGCGCATGGCCTCTGGATTAAAAGCCATCGTCTCAACCATGCCACTCATCGCCCGCGCGCAAAGATCAAACATATCAAATGCCTCGAAGGTCAGCGCCTTATCATCCTG
>CAZXTI010000119.1:0-5658 GCA_964643565.1 uncultured Hyphomonas sp.
GGATTGACTGGCTTTCAGTTGATCCGGGTATGAGCGGATGGATAACCAATAAACCAAGTTACATGCCACCTGTTCAGCCGGGCGGGGTGATGCGTGCGTTCGGTGTGGGAGAGGTCATTCAGAGTCGTTCAAGCATTCTGAGCAAAGGGGAGTGGGTGACTGGATTTCTCGGCATGCGAACCGAAGGCGTGTTCAAAGACAAAGCGCTGAGGGTGATCGACACAAGCCTTGCACCCCCGCAGCTCTTCCTCTCTGGCTTGGGCATGACGGGTTATACCGCCTATTTTGGTATGATGGATATTGGCGCGCCGCAGGCTGGCGAAACGGTGGTGGTGTCGGCCGCATCAGGCGCCGTTGGCGGTATCGCGTCGCAGCTTGCCAAGCGTGCAGGCGCCAGAGTTATCGGTATTGCAGGTGGCCCGGAGAAGTGCGCCTATCTGACGGATGTTCTGGGGCTTGACGCTGCGGTCGACTATAAAAATGACGAAGTGCAGGCTGGCGTGAGAGCGGCTGCACCGAACGGGGTTGATCTTTATTTTGATAATGTTGGTGGAGATATATTGGATGCGCTCCTGGCACAGATGAACTATCGTGGACGTATCGTTGTTTGTGGCGGTATTTCACAATACGCAGACTGGGATGCGGCCAAAGGACCAGCGAACTATATGCGCTTGGTGACCTACAGTTTGACAATGCGCGGGTTCACGATGCGCGATTATATGCACCGTGTGCCAGAGGCGCTGAATGCACTCACATCAGGTTGGGCGGATGGCACGATTAAATTTCGCGAGCATGTTCTGGAAGGCATTGAGAGTTTTCCGAACGCTTATGAAATGCTTTTTGACGGACGAAATCATGGCAAGCTCCTGATCGATGTCCGCGGTGATCACTGATAGTTTAAAATTGAATGTGAGGAGAAACACATGAGGTCTGTCACCGAAGTCTGGGTCAATCGAAACGACTACAGGGACACGAAAATTGTCAGGACCGACGCGCGCGCGCTTGAGGATGCAGAAGTCCGCATTGCGATCAACAAGTTCGGACTGACCTCAAACAATGTCAGCTATGCGGTCAGCGGCGACATGATCGGTTACTGGAAATATTATCCAGCTGATGACCCATGGGGGAAAGTGCCGGTTTGGGGGATCGGGGAAGTGGTTGAATCCAATGCTGCGAACATCGCGGTCGGCGAGCGGCTTTACGGGTTTTTCCCTATGGCGAGCGAGACCATTTTGCGCGTGGGGACGACGCACGCGGACGCATTCATGGATGCGACACCGCACCGGCAGGGCTTGCCGGCGCTCTATAATCAGTATCGGCGAACAGGGGGCGAGCCAGAGTTTCTAAACGCGCTGGAGAACGAACGCTGCATCTTATTCCCGCTCTTTATTACCTCCTTTGTGCTCTATGATTACCTTATCGACAATGACTATTTTAGTACCGAGCAGGTTGTCATTGGGTCGGTCTCGTCCAAGACGGGTTTTGGTCTGGCGGAATTAATTAAACAGGATGGAGAAAAGCGGGTTGTAGGGCTCACCTCTCCAGGCAACCTTGCCTTCGTTCATTCTCTCGGCTGCTGTGATCAGACTGTTGCTTATGGGTCTGAGGCTGAAATCAATGCGAGCGCGAGGACGGCTTATGTCGATATGTCTGGCAATGCCAAGCTGACCGAAACGCTACATCACTTGCTTGGTGAGAATATGGTTGAAAGCTGCATGGTCGGGGCCACGCACTGGGAAAAGGGAGGGCGCGCAAAAGACCTGCCTGGTGCAAAACCAAAATTCTTCTTTGCGCCGGGCCAGATTGCCAAACGCGATGCGGAGTGGGGAAGAGGCGTGCTGTTCGAGAAAGCCAATATGGCGAGTGCCGAGATTGCCAAGAAAAGAGTCGGCGAAATTTCGATCGAAGAGATCAAGGGGGCCGAGGCAACGGCTGAGATATGGAAGGCGATGCTCAACAATCAGGTGTCGCCTAGCCGCGGGCTGATCGCATCAATCGGTCAGGACTGAGTAAAGGGACGCAAGGAAACCTGCCATGCTGATGAAAATATTGAAGATTGGAGCCATTGCGCTTGTAGTGATCGGTGTCACTGTCCGCTTTGGCTTGCCGCACCTGCTGACTGGGTTCGGCCTGCATCCGCACTATAAGGTGCCGGCGATGGACCTCTCCGGCAAGCGTGCTCTGATTGTGACAACGAGCCATGACACGCTCGGAGACAGCGGCAAGGCGACAGGGGTCTTCGCGTCTGAAATGACTGCGCCCTATTATGCGTTTCTAGACTCTGGCATAGAGGTCGATATTGCCAGCATACAAGGTGGCCAAATTCCAATTGAGCCAGCCTCCCTTGGATGGCCGCTCGCATCCGCCGTAGACAAAAGATACCTTGATGACCCGCTTTTTCAGTCAAAGGTCACCCGATCCTATATGATCGATGAGGTGGATATGACCGAATACGATATTGTCTTCCTCGCAGGCGGGTGGGGCGCTGCCTATGATTTTGGGCAATCAGCGACGCTTGGGAGCCAGATGATGATTGCCTATTCGAATGGTGCGATCATTGGCGGCGTTTGCCATGGCCCCCTGGGACTACTGCAAGCAAAGACAGAAGATGGACGTTTGCTGATCGACGGGCGGCGCATTTCTGCGGTGACGGACAAGCAAATCGAAGAGCTTGGGATCACGCACACACCCATGCATCCCGAGCGTGATCTGCGCGCGGCGGGTGTTCAGTTTGAAGCGGATACCGCTTTTAGAGACCTGTTTGCCAGCAGGGTGGTTGTCGATGGTCGGATCGTGACCGGTCAAAATCAGAACAGTGCAACGGAAACCGCGGTCATGATGATGCGCACCCTTTCCAGCGAACCAGTCAATGTGGCGTCATCTAGATGAGGTGGCTATCACTCTTCCTGTGTGCCTTGATTGGTTTCGCCGTTGCTGACGCGCAACCCACCCCGACGCGCCCTAATATTGTTGTGGTGCTTGTCGATGATGCAGCGCTGATGGATTTTGGTGCCTTTGGCGGAGAAGCCAGTACGCCTAATATTGATGCGCTTGCCGCGCGCGGCGCGATGTTTTCCCAGCACAGAGCGACACCGTTCTGCGCACCGTCTCGGGCGATGTTACTTTCTGGCATGGACAATCATCTGGCGGGGCTTGGGACAATCCGCGAAGTGCTTCCGCCTGAGCATCGCGGCAAACCGGGATATACGATGGCGCTGGAGCCGGGTGTGGAAACCATCGCCACAAAACTGAAGCGCGCCGGTTACCGGACTTATATGACTGGTAAGTGGCATCTCGGGCATAAGGCTGGCCAGTTGCCCATTGATCACGGGTTTGACCGGTCGTTTATTCTTGATGCCTCGGGCGCGGATCACTGGGAGGACAAGCCTTACCTTCCTTATTACAAGGAAGCGCCATGGTTTGAGGATGATAAAGAAGCTGAATTGCCAGAGGAGTTTTATTCTTCCAGCTTTATCGCCGATCAAATGCAAACCTATTTAGAGGAGGATGCGGGGCGAAACGATCCATTTTTTGCCTATGTCGCATTCCTTGCGGTTCATATTCCGGTTCAGGCGCCGCGTGAGTACACTGAGAAATATGTATCCGTCTACAGGGATGGCTGGAACACAATACGCGAGCAACGCTGGCAGCGTGCGCAAGCGTTGGGATTGATCCCCGTGGGAGCGCCGCTCGCCGCGCAGCCTGAGACAATCCCGCGCTGGGATGAATTAACCGAGGGCGAACAATCTCTCGCTGCCAAATCTATGGCAGTAAACGCTGGGGCCCTTGAAGCCATGGATGCTGAGCTCGGCGGCTTGATCGATTACTTGAAAGCCACTGGACAGTTTGAAAATACGATTATTGTCGTGACCTCGGACAATGGGCCGGAAGCGGGAGATCCGTGGGGACAAGCTGCCGTACAATGGTGGTTTGGGTTGCAGGGTTATTCGCGTGACTATGAGACGCTTGGGGAGCGAGGCAGCTATGTCGCGCTGGGCTCTGGCGGGGCGAGTGCCAATGCCGGGCCATCCCATTTGTTTAAGTTCCATGCTGGGGAAGGGGGCGTGCGTGTCCCGCTCATTATGTCAGGGCCTGGCATTGTGAGCGGGCGGCAGGTGAACAGTATGACGGTCATGTCAGATATTGCACCGACCTTGCTTGATTTGGCGGGTGTGGGAGCCGAAGCGCCGGGCGCAAAGGTCATGACCGGGCGTTCTATAAAGCCCGTACTGGATGGGGTGAGCGAACACACTTATTCAGCAAGTGATGCCATCGGGTTGGAAACCTCAGGTCAAGCGGCGCTTTACAAGGGGCGCTACAAGCTCGTCAGAAACTTGCCACCGCATGGCGATAGTACATGGCGTCTGTTTGATATTGCCAGCGATCCTGGCGAGACAATGGATCTCTCCGCTGAGTTGCCATCTGTAAAGCAGGACCTGATGCATGAGTATCGCCTCTATGCCGCGCGTGTCGGCGTTCTGGAACTGCCGGAGGGTTATCAGGTTGAGCTGGCCATTGGACGCAATATGCTTGGCAAGCTGTGGCAACATTATTGGGGCTGGATCATCGCCGGGCTGTTTATGCTTTTAGCCGTGCTGGTGGGCACCGTAATCGCGGGGCGTCGCTTATGGCAGCGCTTGAGCTAAGGACTATTCCCATCCTTCCAGATGGCTTTCGCGGATCACACGGCGGCTTGCCCGCATATCCAGAAAGGCGGTGAGGCCGGTTTCTTCGAATAGCTTGCGTAGCGCGCTTTGATCGGCGGCATTCAAGCCATCAAAGGCATCCTGCAGACGTTGGAGCAGATAAAGGCGGTAAGGCATAACGGCCGTGCTGATTGTGTGGCCACGCCAGTTAAACTCCGCCATGCCGATGCCACGGCCAAGTGCGCCGGGTTCCAGTTGTGGCGCCTTCTGTTTTTCGAGCCAGTCATTTGTAAACGCGATATGCGCGCTGAGCTCAGGGACATAGTCTTCGGCCACAAAGCTCATCAAGGCTTTGAGTGTCTCTGGAAGCGCGTCAAACGCAAACAGACCATCGCCTGCTTTTAGGGCGACCTCGTCCGTAAACTGTTCGGGCATGTTCATCCGCTCGGTCCAGCGAAAAACGCGCGGCGCTGTGGTTTGCATCAAGTGCAAGGGTTTCGGGTCGCGGGCGAGGTGCGCGTAGAGCGGGCTGAACAGGCCATAGTCGCCAATCGTTGGATAACCGCCGAAGAGGAAGGGTTGGCCTGCCAGGTGCGCATTCAGAAGTGAGAGAAATTCGGCGTAGCTGTCTTCGATGGTGGCATAGGTTTCGAGCGTCACGCCGAAAGCAACAGCCGCTTTTCTCATGCGCCCGCTGGCATGCAGGAACATCGCTTCGCGGTCTTCCGGGGTCAGCCCATTGGGCAGTACGTCTTCGAATGTGGTTTTCAAGAAGGCGAGGTTGGTATCGTCAAAATTCCAGCGATAATGCATCGCCGCGCGCAATATGCCTTCGCCACCGAAGAGCTCGAACAGATGCGCGATGACTTTCAGTTTGGGATCTGCGGGATAGATGGATTGCTTTGAGAAACCTTCGGCTTCGAAGTGATCTAGTATGTCGGTCCCGTCCTGAACGAAGGTTCCGTCCGGCGTTTCAATCACAGGAATTATCCAGCGCCCGACAGCTTCACGC
>CAZXTI010000120.1:0-5636 GCA_964643565.1 uncultured Hyphomonas sp.
ACCAATGCGCGATCCAGTACAAGCACTATTACGCAAGGCGATTGACTTTGACGCGAAAGGCGCAGCGAGCCCGCAAGGCTTTGTGGCGCAAATGGATTTGGACGATACCCAGATTAAACGCGATCTGGCTGCGCCCGGCGCTGAAGTGCGTGTGATGACAGTTCACGGCGCGAAAGGATTGCAAGCCCCTATCGTTATCCTGCCGGATACGACCGGAGATTCTAAATCAGCAGATGTCAGCCTACTGACACTTAACGATGCACCGGTCTGGCCCGGCAATAAGAAACAAGACACGCCAGAGACCGCCCTTGCCCGCGAAGATTTGGTCAAGCGCGTGGCCCGCGAACATCGCCGTCTCTTATATGTGGCGCTGACACGTGCGCAGGATCGATTGATTGTCTTCGGCGCATGGTTTCGCGACAAGGTAAAAACCGAAGAAGACCGCCTCACCAAAAATGGATACAGCAAGTCGTCATGGTATGCGCTGTGCGCGGAAGCCATGCACAATTTGCTTGGCGATGGTTTTCCGCTCGCCGATACGGGCCGACCCGCCTTTGCACGGTTCGGGCCGCCGCCCTTGATTGGTCAATCAGATCAGGATGCTGAAAGCCGCCGCGCAAAGGCCCCCGATTGGCTCTACCAAAATGCGCCGGGTGAAGACGGAGCTATTCAAATGGCCGCGCCAAGCGCGCTGCTCCTGGAACAAGAAACTCCGGTTCTGCCGCCACTTGGCCGCGCGCGCGCTGACCGATTAAAACGGGGCCGCCTCATTCACGCCTTGCTGGAGCGCTTACCCGCTTTGCCGGAAGACAAACGTGAAGACGAAGCACGCGCCTTCCTCAATCGCGACAGCACACTAAGCACCGACCAGAAAGATGATATGCTGAGCGCCGCTATGGGTGTGCTCACTGACCCGCAATTTTCCGAGGTCTTTGCTGCGGGCGGGCGAGCAGAAGCGCCGATTATCGGGCGATCACCTGCCCTGCCGGAGAAGACGGTCATTAACGGCATTGTCGACCGTTTGGTGGTGTCTGATACTTCCGTATTGATTGTTGATTTCAAGACAGACCGCCCCCCGCCAAAACAAGCCAACGCGGTGGGTTTGGCCTATCTGACACAGATGGCCGCCTATGCTGCCGTATTGAAAGAAGCCTATCCGGGGCGGGAGATCAGATGCGCGCTTGTGTGGACCGATGGTCCCAAGCTTATGGACTTACCCGCCGATCTGTTGGAAAACGCGCTATCACGCCTTCGTGTAGCGATTTGAAAAATGGGTTCTTACACATTATCTAAGGTTCAACGGTTTAATTTAGGAGTCAAAAATGGCCACACATGAAATCACGGACGAGACATTCGAAACTGAAATTCAATCCGATGTTCCCGTCGTTGTAGATTTTTGGGCTGAATGGTGCGGTCCATGCAAGAAAATGGCACCGCATTTGGATGCTGTCGCCGACGAAATGTCAGGAAAAGTCAAAATCCTCAAAATCAATGTTGAGGATCACCCGATGGCGAGCTCAAAATATGCCGTGCGTGGCCTGCCAACGCTGATGCTATTTAAAGATGGCAAGGTTGTTGATCGCCATGTCGGTGCGATGTCAAAGCAATCGATCGCTGACTGGATCAATAACGCACAAGCCTAATCAGCCAGACATGCCTTAAACAAAAAGCCCTCACGCTCCATGCGCGAGGGCTTTTTCTATTCCATATGCCTAATCACTTAGTTGACCGGGCTTGCCTCTTTGCGAAAATCCCATCCTGTTTGTGACGCAATCCAGACAAAACCAGCATAAGCGGCAACATTCTGCCTGAAGGCCTCAGGCTCGATCTTGTCGAACGTATCATCGGGTGTGTGGTGCAGGTCGAAATAATCCAGCCCATCCTGACCGGGTGTCACAACAGGCACACCGGCGCGGCGCAAAACGCCAATATCAGGCCCGCCATTCGCATTATTGTCTGCTGGCCCTATGCCGAGCTGGGCGAGTGCACCATGAAAAGCGCCAGCATATGGCAATGCGCCCTCGCCGAACCGGGTTTGGAAGCGCCAGATACGTCCAGCACCAAAATCAGATTCCGATGCCAAGACGTGCTTATCAAGCTCATCCTTGTGCGCGCTGGCATAGGCGTTCGCGCCGAGCAAGCCAACCTCTTCTGCGCCATAGAGCACGACCCGGATTGTCCGCCGTGTGCGTCCTGGCATATTCGCGATCAGTTTCGCAGCACCGACAACAATGCCGCAACCTGCGCCATCATCAACCGCGCCGGTTCCCAGATCCCAGCTATCCAGATGGCAGCCGATCAGGATAATCTCATCTGAAAGGTCGCCGCGTCCCGGCAATTCAGCAATGACATTTCCAGATTGCACCGCCTGCTGTGTTTCAACGTCCAGATCAAGCTTCACCTTCACCGGACCCCGCTCAAGGAGGCGTGTCAGTTGGTCCGCATCAGGTGCAGACAGCGCTGCGCCCGGCCCGGCCCCAATTGCCTGCCCGCGCGCCATCATGCCGGTATGCGGGAAACGGTGGCTATCAGTTCCAACTGAACGGATAAGGCAAGCGAGCGCGCCCATTTCAATACTGATCGCAGCACAATTGCGCCGCTTGGCCACAGCCGCCCCATAGCCTGACCCATCCTGTGTACGTGTCATCGCTTCATCAACGAAGACGATCTTGTCCTTGGTTCTGGTAGGGCTGGCCGCGCGAAGTTCGGCAAGCGAAGCAAACCGGATAACATCCGCCGTAATGCCGCCAGCCGGGGTCGGGCGTGACCCGCCAAGCAAGGTGATTTGCAATTTTTGCGGTGACGGGGACACCACTTCAGCGCTTTCGCGCACTCGGCTCCAGAACGGAATTGTAAAATCGTCAACGCGCACATTGCTAAAGCCTAGCGCTTTTAGCTCTGCAACGGCCCAATCGCGCGCGCGTGCTTCCGCCTCTGATCCAGCCAAGCGTGGTCCAATCTCGGTTGTAAGGTCTTCGACAAATTTAAGACCGACATCATCTTCAAGGCCGCGCTGCATCAGCAAATTGGCATCGCGGGCAATATCGGATGGAATTTCAGCGGGTGTAATTTGCGCAAAGGCTGCGCCGGTTAAACAAGCTGCACTCAGTACAAGGGATGTCAGCTTGGCGGGGTTTAGAGCGATCATTAAAAAGTCTCCTCAACAAGTGACTCTTGTAGAATTTGGGTGCAGTATGGTCCAGCAAAATTAATGTGTATTACAAGAATTATAGATATCTCGCTCAGTTGAGAATTTACAACTGAGTCAATTTATGTAAACTCGCTCAGAGCTAGATGACCCCCAAGGAAATGACCCTATGCCTGATACGCTAAGAGCAGACGCCGCACTTACTTTGGCAGCGTCCGATCAAGACCCTGTTTTCAAAAGCGTTTGCGAGCTTTTGCAGCCTTTCAATCAACAAGGCATCCCCTTGCGTACAGATACGATCATTATGGGTGATCTTGAGATTGATTCGGTCGCGATCTTCGATTTGATTATGGAAGTTGAAGACGCATATGAAGTGACTTTCCCGATGGAAATGATCTCTGAAATAAAAACGATCGGCAATCTGGTCCAAACAATCCACGTCGCGAGCGCTTAAAAATCCCGGCTGAACCCCCAAAGGGCTGCCGACGCTGCGAACGCCTTGTCGCTTTGCGCAGGCAAACGCGTAAAGAACATCCTGATTGGTATAATGGTGCTGTGCCCTCAATTGGCCCTGAGACGGCTCAGCTTCTGATCATTGGCCTTGCGCCCGGTTTAAAAGGCGCACATCGCACGGGGCGTCCCTTTACAGGCGATGCCTCAGGCGACTTATTATTTGAGACGCTTGGGCGGTTTGGGTTTACCCGGCCAAGGGACAAGACTGATCTGGATCAGCACCCTCAGCTCGCATCGGTTATGATCACCAATGCTGTGCGCTGTGTTCCGCCGCAGAACAAACCAAACGCGGAAGAGATCAACACATGTCGGCAGTTTCTGTCCGAGCGGATTGCAGGCCTCTCCAAGCTCAAAGTGTTGCTTCCACTTGGACGGATTGCACATGAATCAACCCTGCGCGCACTTGGCCTCGCTTTGCGCGATTATCCCTTCCGGCATGGCGCAAACTATCAGCTGACGCACAAAGGCCGCGCGCTCACGCTTGTCTGTTCATTCCACTGTTCACGCTATAATGTGAATACACGGCGTCTGACACCGGCCATGTTTGATGCAGTATTCGCGGACGTTAAGACGCTGCTCGCGCGCGGTTAATCCGGACATTGATTGTTTTTAAGCAGGACGCTGCCCGCAAGGTAGAGTGAGCCGCAAATCAAGATGATGTCAGCGTCTGTTTCAGAGGCGGCTTTTAATGCGTTTTCAAACGAAGTATGCGCCTCAGCGACAAGCCCGCCTGCGCTTGCTGCCGATGCGAGATCATCAGGGTCTGAGCCCTTATGGCCTTCAACATTCGGGCATGTGAAAACCAACGGATTAATTGGCGCAAAGGTTTTAAAGAAGCCTTGCGCGTCTTTGCCCGCCATCATCGCGGTTACGAGCACAGCCTTGCCGGGCATTGCACCCAATACATCGGCCACAGCACTTGCAGCATGCGGATTATGCCCGCCGTCGAGCCACACTTGTGCGCCGCCGCCCGCCTGCACGATGGGACCGTCGGCAAGCTTCTGCATCCGCGCTGGCCATATCGTTTGCGCTGCGCCGCGTTCTATCGCGTCGCTTGTGATGCGCGTATCGCCCCACACCGCCAAAGCCTTGGCCGCCAGCGCGGCGTTTTCAATCTGGTGACGCCCAATAAGCGCGCGTTCAGGCGGCGCTTCGGCAATGTCAGCGGGCGTCAGAACAGTCAGCGGCGCACCGAGCGCAAAGGCCTCCTCAGCGATCACGCCGGAAGGCACAAAACCCTGCCGCGCCGAGACAACCGGACACCCCTGTTTGATGATCCCGGCCTTTTCCCATGCAATGCGTGATAAATCCGTACCCAGATAGGCCTTGTGGTCATAGTCTACCGGCGTAATCACACTTACCGCAGGCTTATCAACCATATTGGTCGCATCGAAGCGACCACCAAGGCCCGTTTCCAATATCAACAGATCTGCAGGCACTTCGCTAAACGCAAGAAACGCCGCCGCCATCGCCGCTTCAAAATGCGTGATCTGACCGTTCGGGCCGACCGCCTCATATACGCGGTCGAGCCACGCAATCAGCGGAGCATCTTCAACCAGTTTTCCAGCAAGGCGAATACGCTCATTAAAGCGCACCAAATGCGGAGAGATCGCCACATGCACGGACAGGCCCGCCGCTTCAGCCATGCCCCGCATAAACGCGCAAGTGGACCCTTTGCCATTGGTCCCGGCAACATGGATAACAGGCGGCAATTTATCCTGCGGGCGGCCAAGCGTATCCAACAGGATGCCAATCCGCTCCAGTGAGAGGTCTATCGTTTCGGGGTAGAGCGTTTCAAACCGTTTGAGGGCTGCTTCTAGCTCAGCCGATGCGCGGCTCAAGCAGATGTGTCCTCTGCGGGGGGAGCTGCATCCGGAACTTCAGGCGGCGCGACAATATCCGTCCCCACCGTATCTTCCTTGCGGCGTCTTTTCGGCATCAAATGACCAATTACGCGGCCAAGCGTCGCTTTCAG
>CAZXTI010000121.1:0-5575 GCA_964643565.1 uncultured Hyphomonas sp.
TTGAGAAGGTGTTCCCCTATGCGTATTCTGGTTTTGATAAGTGCATTATGTCTATTGCCATTGCAGGTATCTGCGCAAACTGAGGTTTCAGATATTGTTTCCGAGGTGCGTTTGAACGTGCTGGCGTTTAACCCGGATATTGGCATCAATCCGGAAAATAATGGCGAAGAAGACGGGGTGAGCCTGCAAGGTGAACTTGTGTTCCAGACGCCGGGTTTTTTGAAATGGAAATACTTGTTTTCGCCAGAGCCTTTTATCGTCGGATCGGTCAGTGCGTCGGGTGATACAAATTTCGGCGGTGTTGGACTGTCATGGGATTGGCAGCTTGGCCGCAAAGGCTTGTGGGAGCTGGAAACGAATTTTGGCTATATTATTCACGATGGCGAAATAGATATTCCGTTTCCGGATGATCTGGGAAATCCGGCGAACCAAGCGCTGGATGATGAGAATATCCTGTTTGGCTCGCGTGACCTGTTTCGTACAACGATTGCGATCAATCGGCACGTAAATGAACGCTGGGGCGTTTCATTCGTCTATGAGCACTTGTCGCATGGGCAGATCCTTGGGAGCGGGCGCAATCAGGGAAGTGATTCGCTTGGTGGCCGGATTTATTATCGCTTTGGCAAAAACCAATAGTGCGAGGGCGTGTCCTTAGCTCATTTCGCAAACTGAATGACTGAGACGACGCAACTTAAACGCCAGATTAGGCTTGGCGGTGCGATCCTGCTGGGGCTTGGGTCAATTCTGGGGACAGGTGTTTTTGTTAGCCTTGGCCTTGCTGTCGGTGTGGCGGGTCATTGGGCCATTGGCGCGCTGGGCATTGCGACTTTCCTTGCAACAATGAATGCGCTGTCGAGTGCGCAATTGGCGGCGAACCATCCGGTCAGCGGCGGCACTTATGCGTATGGCTACCGCTATTTGCGGCCTGAATTCGGGTTTGTTGCCGGGTTTGCTTTTCTCATGGCGAAATCGGCGAGCGCTGCTGCTGCCGCGATTGGGCTTGTGAGCTATTTAATTATCTTGGGCGGCTGGGACGGGGTGCCTGTCAATTGGCTCGCGGCTGGCATTGTCTTGCTGATGACGGGGTTAGTTGCTGCGGGGCTTCGCCGGGCTAATTTTGTCAATGTGCTTTTGGTCGGGGTTACGCTGGCGGCGCTTTTGAGTTTGGTTGGCATGGCTGCGATGAAGGCCGAATTTTTTACGGCGAAGCATTTCACCGGATTGGGTGAGGCCCGTGCGCCGCGCCTGTTTGAAGCAGGGGCGCTCTTATTTGTGGCGTTTACTGGATATGGCCGCATTGCGACTTTGGGCGAAGAAGTGATCGCGCCGCGCCGAACCATCCCGCGTGCAATTATCGTGACCTTATGGGTGACGGCGGTTTTATATCTTGGCGTTTTGCTCAGCGGTATGGCGGTGCTCGGTAGCGTCGGATTTGCCAAGGAGATGCAAGCCAGCGCTGCGCCATTGCAAGCCATTGCAACAGCGCTTGAGGCACCCGGCTTGCGGCTGTTTCTCAGCTTTGCAGCGGTCACGGCGATGGCAGGCGTGTTGCTCAATCTGGTGCTTGGCCTATCGCGGGTGGCCTTCGCAATGGGTCGCCAAGGCGATGCGCCGGCTTTGCTTGGGCAGGTTAGCGCCAAACGCGAACCGCTGATTGCGACGCTTTGTGTTGGCGGAGTGATTGCGCTGATCGCGCTCTTTGGTGGCTTGTTTATGGTGTGGAGTTTTAGCGCGTTCACGGTGCTGATTTATTATTCCATTACCAATCTCGCCGCGCTTCAGCTGAGCCGAGAAGAGCGGCTTTATCCGCGAATTATACCTGTTTTGGGGCTGATCGGCTGTCTTGGGCTGTCGGTTTGGGTGACGAGCGATGCGATTTTGCTCGGTGCCGCGATGCTGGGCGGCGGGCTAATTCTGCGGTGGATACTCAAGCGCTAAGTTTCGTTGCGGAAGGCTTGCAAAGCTGCGCTTTTCGAGGGACGCTAAATGAAAAGCGGGAGGATGAGTATGAGCAAAGGGCATATCGCAATTGTCGGCGGCGGGCTTGGGGGCTTACTTGCAGCGATCAAGCTGAAAGAGGCGGGCTACACCTTCACCTTGCTGGAAAAGAATGAGGCGGTTGGCGGCACCTGGCATGAGAACAAATATCCCGGCTGCTCGTGCGATGTTCCAGTTGCGCTTTATCAATTCTCATTTGCTCCTTCGATGGTGTGGAGCCGTGGCTATCCACTATCAGACGAGGTTGAGGCCTATGCCAATGAACTGGTGGCGCGTTATGAACTTGCACCCTCAATCCGCTTGGGCGCGCCGGTTAAGACGGCCGTTTGGAATGAGGCAAGCCATATCTGGACGGTGACCTTGCAGTCCGGCGAAACCATCGAGGCGATGGCGGTCGTCGGTGCACTGGGGCAGCTCAACAAACCAAAATGGCCGGAGATTGAGGGACTGGACACATTTGCCGGTCCGCGCATGCATACGGCGCGCTGGGATCGTGGCCAGAGCTGGGAGGGCAAACGTGTCGGTGTGATCGGGACGGGGGCGAGCGCTGTGCAGCTTGTTCCGGAAATGGCCGAAGCGGCGGAGCATTTGACCGTTTTTCAGCGTAGTCCAAACTATATTATTCCGCGTCCGGATGAAAGAATTACTGATGAGGACAAAGCCTTGATAATGTCTTGCCCGGAAGATGCGATGCATGTCGGGGCGCTGCAAAGACAGCTAATTTTTGAGACGGCTGAGCGGTTGACGTGGAAAGCATTTGAATGGACGCCTGAGGGGCGCGCCTCGGTTACGACGCGCGCGCGCGATCATATGGAAAAGACGATTACGGATCCGGCGATGCGTAAGGCGCTAACGCCTGACTATCCGATCGGGTGTCGGCGTATTCTGATTTGCGATGACTATTACAAAGCTTTAGTCCGCCCGAATGTGAGCCTGGAGACGACGCATATTCAAAGCGTGAAAGAAGACGGCGTGGTGTTGACGGATGGGCGTCATGTCGCGCTAGATTTTCTTGCGCTGGCGACCGGCTTTAGCACGGCAGACTGGCATTGGTCGGTTGCGTTTCAGGGGCAAGGCGGCACATGGCTCCACGAGGCTTGGAGCGATGTTGCGACCGCCTATAAGGGGATTGGCGTATCCGGTTTCCCGAACTTCTTCATGCTATATGGTCCGAACACGAACCTTGGGCATAATTCCATAACAGCCATGATGGAGGCCCAGATGGGGCATATTATGGGCGCGTTGGATTTACTTGAAGCGGAAGGGGCGAAAGCCTTGATGCCAAGCCGGGCGGCGCAGGCGGACTTTAACGCGGTTTTGCAGGCGGATTTGAAGAAAACAGTTTGGGGCGACGAAAACTGCGGCGCGTCTTGGTATAAGACTGAAGATGGCTTTATCACGCAAAACTGGTCGGGCAATGTAACCGCCTATCGGGAAGCTGTCAGTGTAGTGAACAAGCAAGATTATGAGCTGCTGGGCGCGTGAGCGTTCGCCCCGTTCCGCCGGATACGCCGCTCTTTCATGCTTTGTGGGAGAAGCAGGCGGGGCTGTGCGCGCTCTGCGAAAAGGCCATGCCGAAAAACCGCTTTGAGCTGGCGCATGCGAGCTTGTGGAAGAAGTGGCGACCGAGCTTTGATCATATTATCCCGCGTGCGGCGGGCGGACCCGATGATGAAGCAAATCTGCAGTTGGCGCATGCTGTGTGTAATAAGATAAAGGGCGCAAAGCTCACCTAGGGAGAAGATGATATGCAGCAGGCTGAAGCTTTTCGCGCCGAGAGCACCGCGCTCCATGACTTATTGCAAAACACGCAGCTTACGCACTATGCCGAGCCAACCCAGTTCAAGGACTGGTCAATCAACACGGTGCTGCAACATCTGCATTTTTGGAACCAGATGGCGACCTATCAGTTGACGGATGAAACCGCTTTGTCCGAGACGCTAAAAGCGATTGGGAAAACGGCTGGCGGTATGCGGGCCTATGAGGCGGCTTATTTTGAGGGTTTGGCAGGTCACGCCTTGCTAGAGGACTGGTGGCAAGGGGTCCAAACGACGGCGGACGTGTTTGCCGAATGCGATCCGAAAGCGCGGCTGAAATGGGCTGGGCCGGATATGTCTGCGCGGTCTTCGATCACGGCACGCTTGATGGAAACCTGGGCGCATGGGCAGGAAGTGTATGATCATTTGGGGGTTGTCAGGCAGAATGTTGACCATATTCAAAATATTGTCGTTCTTGGGGTGAATACATTTGGCTGGACATATAAAACGCGCGGAGAAACGCCGCCCGGCCCGATGCCATACCTTGTCCTGACCGCACCGTCCGGGGCTCAGTGGACCTATGGCGAAGAGAGCGAGGCATCCCGCATTGAGGGGCTTGCCGAAGCGTTCTGTCAGGTTGTGACACAGACACGCAATATCGCAGATACAGGATTGAAATTGACAGGGGACGTGGCCAAAGACTGGATGGGCAAAGCCCAGTGTTTCGCTGGGGCAGCTCACCCGCCGCCAGCTCCGGGAACCCGAAAAACACGAAATCGTGGGAAATAACACCTTTTAAGACCCGTTTTGCGTGATAGTCTGCGGCAACAGATTTAGGTGGAGCCGATGATTAGATACGTCTTATGTGCTGTTTTGGGGATGGGCTTGCTGGCCGCGTGTTCGGGCGAACCTGAGGAGCGTAGCTCGGTCAGTGCGGCCTCGGAAGCTTTTTCAGAGGCGATAAATGGCTTGCAGCACACGCCCGGATTTTTCGACATCTATGCTGGCGACAATAAGGTATTGGCTGTCTTGCCGAGCCCGGATGAGGATGGATTGGTGCTAAGCATGATCTATGCGACCGGGCTGACGGCGGGGCTTGGCTCCAACCCAATCGGTTTGGATCGCGGCGCGTTTGATGCCGGAGTGATCTTGAATTTCCGCAAAGCCGGAAACAAGATTATCGCAGAGCAGGAAAACACGCGTTATCGGGCGACGGCTGATCGGCCGCTGGAGAAGAAGGCTGTGCGCGAATCCTTTGCGCGGTCCTTTTTGTGGTCCGGCGAGATCATCGACAAGGGCGCGGATGGCGGCTTGTTGGTTGATCTGTCCAGCTTTTTGACACGCGACCATTTTGGTGCGGCGAAGGCAATCAGTGACCATCCGGCAGGCGGCGCTTATTCTTTGTCTGCGGCGCTTTCTTTTCCCGATACGAGCGCGGCGCTAGCTTTCCCCGACAATGTTGAGCTTGATGCGTTTTTAACGTTGACCTCTTCGGCGCCGGGCCGGGAGCCGCGCGCGACGACAGCTGATGCACGCAATGTCACGCTGGTGCAGCACCACTCTTTCATTCGTCTTCCTGCGGAGGGGTATAAGATGCGCAAAGCGGACCAGCGCGCGGGTAGCATCAATGTTTCCTATTATGATTTTTCAAGCCCGTTGAATGAGCCGATTGTCACCGAGCTTGCGCGCCGCTTTCGGCTTGAGCGTGTTGACCCGAATGTCGCGTCCGGACCGGTGAAAAAGCCGATCATTTATTATGTCGATTCTGGCGCGCCGAAACGGATACAGGATGCCTTGATCGAGGGCGCGATGTGGTGGGC
>CAZXTI010000122.1:0-3945 GCA_964643565.1 uncultured Hyphomonas sp.
CTGGTTCAGGGCACGGTGTTTATGCGCCAAACGCTCGATAATCCGTTTCAGGCAACTGACAAAGCGTTGAACGAGATGCCGCTTGGCATGGTGGCGGATGCTGTGATTGTGGATGTGCATTGTGAGGCAACATCTGAGAAAATGGCGATGGGGCATCATTGCGATGGCCGCGCCAGCCTCGTGGTGGGTAGCCATACACATGTTCCGACGGCTGATCATCAAATCTTGCCGGGCGGAACAGGGTTTCAAACTGATGCCGGAATGTGCGGCGACTATAATAGTGTGATTGGCATGCGCAAAGAGAACTCTATTGAGCGCTTTGTTACGCAATTGCCGGGCTCACGCTATCAGCCAGCCAATGGGGAGGGGACATTGTGCGGGGTGATTGTCGAAACTGATGATGCAACGGGGCTTGCAAAATCGGTTTCCCCTATTCGCATTGGTGGCCAATTATCGCCTGTCTTGCCGGAATAGGTTTCGCTGGGACGGCGTCTATGCGACTTGATCGGTTCGCGTGAGGGCTGTGCTCAAGTCTTCGGGTGTGACACGGTGTGTCTCGGCCGGTGGGTCAAGCTGGAGCGAGGCGGCACCAAATAGGAAGCCTTGAATATAGGCTGCTGGATATTCTCTCGCCTTGCGATATTGGTCTGCTGTTTCGACGCCTTGTATGAGTATGTCCGCGCCAATATCTTTCAGTCGATGCATCATTTTTTTGGCAAGTTCGTGGACGGACGGATCTGCGATGACTTGAGTGAACCAGTCGGAATCTATTTTCACGATTGAAGGTTCAAGTTCAATCACGCGAAGTAGGTCAGAGGTTGGTGGGCAGAAACCATCAATCGCGATATTGAAACCACGTGCGCGCAGTTTCCGGCCAAGGAGGGTAAGGGCGGCATCCGGGCCGACACGTCCTTCGGAAATTTCGCAAACGATCATTTCCGGGGCGACGCCAAGGCGCTTCGCCAATGACGCAAATTCTTCAAATAGTTCCTCAGACTGGATCATCAAATGGCATACAGTCGGATTGAGATTCACAAACAGTCTGGCAGAAGGCAGGTCCCACGCGGCGGCATTGACCAGATGTACAGCTAAGCAGACCCAATCGGCCTCAAAGGCTGTGGCGGGCTCCAGGTTTCCGAAAAATTCCAGGGGAGGGATCGGGCGACCATTCTTCAAAGGCCGGGCAAGGGCTTCAAAGCCATAGAGACGGTTAAGGTCGGGTTCTAATGTATAGATCGGCTGGAAGGCTGTACGAATCTCATAATCGCCAAACATCGCGGATTGGAAGCCGCCGTCCAGCTTTTGAAATCCCCCACATAAGTCGTTTATTTTCATCGGTTTGCCCTTCTGGGGATAAAATGACCGAAAAGCGTTAAAATTGCGCAAACCGTCATTCATGTAAGGCCGGGCTAGGTGCGAATATGAGGCCTTGTGTTGATGAAACTACAGCATCGCGCTGATATTCACGCAGAATTTGCGTCATATCTGGGATGAAATGTCGGGGAAATGCGTTTTGAGCGACCGCTATGCTTGAATAGGCCGGGCACTATGGCCTAAAAACCGAATACAGAATTTATAATGAAATGAGGTTGCCATGGCCGGCCATAGTAAATGGGCAAATATTCAGCACCGTAAGGGCGCGCAGGACAAGAAGCGGGCGGTTTTGTTCTCGCGATTGTCGAAAGAAATTACGATCGCGTCAAAGATGGGTGGCCCTGACCCTGACGGGAACCCGCGCTTGCGACTGGCGATTAAGAACGCACGCGCCGAATCTATGCCCAAGGATAATATCAAACGGGCTGTCGATAAGGGGCAGGGCGGCGGCGGCGCAGACTTTGAAGATGTGCGTTATGAGGGCTTTGGCCCCGGCGGTGTCGGCGTGATCGTTGAAGCCTCCACGGACAATCGCAACCGCGCAGCGTCAGAGATCCGAACCGCTTTTGCCAAGAATGGCGGTAATCTCGGTGAAACGGGATCTGTCTCCTTCGGCTTTGATCAGGTTGGCGAGATTGTCTATCCGCTGGAAATTGGCGACGAGGAAGCCGTTATGGACGCAGCCATTGAAGCGGGCGCAGAGGATGTGGCGAGCGAAAACGAGGTGCACATCATCTATACCGCACGTGAGGACATGATGGATGTTGCGGGCAATCTCGATGCGGCGTTTCCCGATACTGAGGCGAAATCCACAAAGCTTATCTGGAAGCCGCAAAACATGGTGCCTGTCGAGGGCGGTCCGGCGGAGACATTGATGAAGCTGCTCGATGTGCTTGATGAATTGGATGATGTGCAAAACGTCTATGACAATTCTGAAATGACGGATGCCGAGATCGAACGTTTGGCCAGTAGCTAAAGCTCTCCGTAATGTGATGGGACGCGGCAAGCTTAGCGGGCTAGGCTCAGCTTTGATGTTGAATTTATGGAGGCGTTTGCTTTGGATTTGAACGCTGATTTTTCCGCGCCTGTTTTGCTGCATGCTGATGAGATTGACTGGCTGGCCTCGCCCATGCCGGGCGTGCATCGGCGCATGTTGGATCGGATTGGCGACGAGGTTGCGCGCGCGACGACGATTGTACGTTATGCGCCGGGCAGTAATTTTTCGCCGCATGTTCACACGGGCGGCGAAGAGTTTATCGTTCTTGAAGGCGTGTTTCAGGATGAGCATGGCGACTATCCGGTTGGCTCTTATGTGCGCAATCCGCCCCAATCATCACACAAGCCGGGGTCTGAACCGGGCTGCGTGATCTTTGTAAAGCTCTGGCAATTTGATCTGGAAGACCGCACGCAAGTCAAAATCGATATGGGCAAGATGGCCAGCATTGCGCCAAAAGCGCGGGCAGGCGTGCAGGTGATGCCTTTGTTTGAAGATGCGCGCGAAACGGTCAGCATGGAAAGCTGGGAGGCTGGCGCGCAGATTACGATTGACCTGCCAGAAGGGGGCGAGTTTCTCGTCTTGGAAGGCGGCTTTGAAACGTCCGGCGATGTGCTGCGCCAACACTCATGGCTGAGATTGCCCGTGGGCGCAAAACTTGAGGCGGTGGCGGGGCCAAAGGGCGCAAAGGTCTGGGCGAAAACGCGGCATCTGCGCTTTGTCGATGCGCCAACCGTTTAAAGCGACCTAGTGCGGCGAACTGTTTGTGGTTAGGCTGAGGCCAACCGCGCCAATGAAGATCAGCCCGATACAGCCAAACTGTATCATGTCGAGGCGCTCCTCAAAATAAATGATGCCGAGCACTGTAATCGCGACAATGCCAAGGCCCGACCAGACCGCATAGACAACGCCAGCCGGTAAGGTTTTATAGGCAGGCGCCATGAAAAAGAAGCAGAGGCAATAGAGCAGGATCGCCAAGCCAGCATAGCTGAGATTTTTGAACCCGTCTGACAGTTTCAGGAACCAGGTTGCGACAACCTCAAGCACAATGGCCATTGCGAGATATGTCCACCCGCTTGAAAGTAATTTACTCATATCTTCGCTCTGACCAATAGCCGATCAAAAGCGGCCCAAAATTGTGCACGCTTGTCTGCCTTCTCCATCAGAATTTCATGACGCGCATCTTTGATCAAGATGTGTTCACAGTCTGACAGCAAATTTGCGATGCGCGCATGGGTATCGTTTTCGACAAGTTCTTCATCTTCGGCTGTGGCGACCAATATGGGCAGCTCCAACCGGCGCAATTTGGCCGCCTTTGCGAAGACGGCAAACACTTGCAAGGCCGCGCCAAGCCAGCCCCATGTAACCGGGCCAAGCAATAGGTCCGGCATCGCGTCGGTGAGGTCGCGGTTCATCTGCCAATGCTCTTCATCATAGGTGACGATATTGGTCTCAAAGGTTTCTGGCGGGCCGGGCTGCTGGGCATAATCATTTGAGCGGCCCATGACGCGCATCGCCCATACAAGGTAGCGAAAGCCGAATACGCCCGTTTTAATGCCCCACATGGGCGCGCAGAA
>CAZXTI010000122.1:4045-5572 GCA_964643565.1 uncultured Hyphomonas sp.
GAAAAGTAAAAGCCCGCTCCACCGATGCGGAGCGGGCCTAAAACTATCGTCTCAAAAGGGCGAACCTTATGAGAATTTAGACATTAGAGACTGAAGCTGCATCGCAACTGACATGTCGCCGTCAACTTTCAGCTTGCCCTGCATGAAGGCCATTGTGCCGTCCAGCTCGCCAGCTTGCAGTTTCTTGAAATCGTCCCAAGCAACTTTGATTGTTGCATCGGCGTCGCCATCATCATTTGAGGCTGTTCCACCTGGCCCGTCGATGAGAAGTTTACCCTCGTCGCCAAAGTCAAACTTAACTTTTTTAGCAAATGCGCCCCCGCCAGCAACAGCGGCCGCGGCTTTGGATGTGAGTTCTGCAAGATCCATTTTCATCTCCTTATTTGGATTTAGGCGGACTAAACAAAGGACTGGGCCAAAACGCAAGGAAAAAGCGCGTAAAGCACAGCTTTCAGGCGGGTTTCAGAGCTTGGTTTTTGAAAGGTAAACGATTTTAGAGAAAGGATTAATCAAATATTTGATTCTGGATATTAAAGTCCGGATATGGCTGAAACCGCCTTCATATTTCGGTCGCTAGGACTATTTCTCGCTGGGCTATTTACAGCTTTTTCAGCGCACGCCCAGCTATTGTCGCCAGACGCTGAGGTGAAACTTGTCACAGGTGTCGGGTTTACACCGCAGGCGGTCGTGCTTGAAAACACCTATACGAACGCCGTTCCAGTTTGCACTTACAATCTGCCCTCGACTGCAAATTCAACCGCGATACCGCGCATTACCAATATTACGGCGACGAGTTTCCAAGTCTCGATCCAGACCATGCCGAACACCAATCCGGGCAATACCGGGGATGTTCATTGCATTATCGTTGATGAAGGAACGCATACGTTGCCCGATGGCCGTCAGGTGCAGGCGATTACCCAGCTTGTCGATGATGTGCTGGGGCTGGAGGCTGGCAATTTTGAAGAGACGGTTGATCTTACCGCGCAAGTTGCGAGTGGGTTTTCAAATCCGATTGCGCTCGGCGCGGTTATCTCCAGCAATGATGCGCGCGCCACGGCCTTCCATGCCACTGATTGCGAGGGCCGCGGGAATGAGCCATTCCTGTCCGGTTCGGCGGACGGCATTTGTGTCGGCTACCATATTGGCCAACAAAGCGATGTTGCCCCGCCGGCTCAATCCTACGCAGCCGAAACGGTGGGTGTGATCATTGTCGATGAGGGCAGCGGCACAATTGGTGTTTTTGATTATGTCATCGCGCGCGGGCCGAATAGTATTGATGGGGTCGGCAATAATGGCGCAACCTATACGGTCAGCGGTGATTTCGAGATCGGCGTTGCGACGCAGGCCGCCGAGAATGGCGGACAGGGCGGCTGGGCTGTCTTGCTTGGCGCGGACCCTTTGCCAAATAATCAGCTCAGACTTGGTATTGATGAAGAAATTGTCGCTGGCGATTCAAGCCGATCCCATATCGATGAGATTGTCGATTATTGGTTGTTTAGTTTTGCCCCTGCGCCGGACTTAGACGCG
>CAZXTI010000123.1:0-5563 GCA_964643565.1 uncultured Hyphomonas sp.
CCCAACTATATGGCGGCCACCGTACCAAACCTCATCAAAATCCTCGACAATCATGAGGGGCCAAGCTTTGAACTCTACTTCATCTATCCAAGCGACCTCAGACGCTCAAAACGCATCGCTACCTTCCGGGACTTCCTGACAAAGGAAATCGAACCATTGCGCCTTGCCAACAAGCGAACCTAACTCCGCTCAAAAAAAATACGCCGACAGGAAACGAAAACCGTCACCCATCGGCGCATTCTGAATTTGGTCAACCGCTAAGCGGTTTAGGCCATGTCGAGGTCCATGACCTTCGTCCAAGCTGCAATGAAGTCAGTCGTGAAGCGGTCTTTCGCATCTGACTGCGCATAGACCTCAGCGATGCTGCGCAAGATCGAGTTTGAACCAAAGACAAGGTCAGCACGTGTGCCGGTGAACTTCACCGCACCACTTGCCCGGTCACGTCCTTCAAATGTTTCAGACGAACCATCGGTTGCCTTCCACTCAACGCCCATGTCTAGCACATTGACAAAGAAGTCGTTTGAAAGCGTGCCAGGGGTCTTCGTAAAGACGCCATGATCTGAACCACCAGCATTTGCACCAAGAACCCGAAGCCCGCCGACAAGTACCGTCATCTCCGGAGCCGTAAGGGTCAGCAAAGCCGCCTTATCGACCAGAAGCTCTTCGGTTGGGCGAGGGTCATCTGTGTTTCTATAGTTTCTAAAGCCATCATACTTAGGTTCCAGAACACCAAAAGCGTCCACATCCGTCAGCTCTTGTGTCGTGTCACCGCGGCCCGGTGTAAATGGCACGCTTGCGCCACTTGCCTTTTCAATCGCTGCTGCTCCACCAAGCACAATGAGATCCGCAAGTGAAATCTGCGTGCCCGAAGCATTAAAGTTCGATTGGATACCTTCCAGAGTAGAAATCACATCGCCAACATTCGAAGACGTGTTGATGTCCCAATCCTTTTGCGGTGCAAGGCGAATACGAGCCCCGTTTCCGCCGCCGCGCAAATCTGACCCACGGAACGTGGACGCAGAGGCCCATGCCGTGTTGACGAGTTGCGATACGGTTAGTCCAGACGCCAGAATTTTCGATTTGAGATCAGCAATCTCGGCATCGTTTACAATACCGCCAGTGTGCGCTGGAACCGGGTCTTGCCAAATCAGCTCCTCGCTTGGAACCTCATCGCCGAGATAGCGATTAAGCGGTCCCATATCGCGGTGCGTAAGCTTGAACCATGCACGCGCATAGGCATCTGCAAACTCATCTGGATTGTCGAGGAAGTGTTGCGAGATTTTCGCATAGTCCGGGAACATTTTGAGCGCCATGTCGGCCGTTGTCATCATGAGCGGCTGGCTCTTTGACGCGTCATGCGCCTGCGTTGACTCTGGAGCGCCTTGACCGGCTTTCGGCTGCCACTGCACGTGACCAGACGCACTAGTGACCTTTTCCCACTCATAGCCGAGCAGAACTTCGAAATACTCCATGTTCCACTTGTCCGGGTTCGGTGTCCACGCGCCTTCAAAACCAGCGGTCGTCGTATCGTCGCCTTTGCCAGAACCATGCGTATTGATCCAGCCAAAGCCCATTTGCTCAAGCGGGGCACCTTCTGGCTCAACACCGACATTCTCTTCAGGTCCAGCGCCGTGGCCTTTACCGAATGTGTGACCGCCCGCAACAAGCGCGACCGTTTCATAGTCATTCATCGCCATGCGCGAGAACGTATCGCGGATATCAAATGCCGATTTGATCGGATCAGGATCGCCGTTCGGCCCTTCAGGGTTCACATAGATCAGCCCCATTTGCACAGCACCAAGCGGCGTCGCAAGCTCACGCTCGCCAGAATAGCGTTGGTCGTCGAGCCACTCAGTCTCTGGGCCCCAATAGATATCTTCTTCTGGTTCGAACACGTCGGCACGTCCACCGCCAAACCCGAACGTCTTAAAGCCACAAGATTCCATCGCTACATTGCCAGCAAGAATCATCAAATCGGCCCAAGAAATTTTGTTTCCGTATTTCTGTTTGATCGGCCAAAGCAAACGACGCGCTTTATCAAGGTTGCCATTGTCAGGCCAGCTATTCAAAGGCGCGAATCGCTGAGAACCAGAGCGTGCACCGCCGCGTCCGTCATAAGTGCGATATGTCCCGGCGCTGTGCCATGCCATGCGTACAAACAAACCAGCATAAGTGCCATAATCAGCCGGCCACCAGTCCTGACTATCCGTCATCAATGCGGTCAAATCTTGCTTAAGCGCCTTGAGATCGAGTGACTTGAAAGCTGCCGCATAATCAAATGCATCACCGAGCGGGCTGACCTGCGGCGCATTCTGGTTCAGTACCTTCAGGTTCAGTTGCTCCGGCCACCAACCGCGATTCGCGAGCGCACCCGTAAAGGAAAGCTTGCTTGCACCATGCATTACAGGGCATTTGCCGTCTGCTGAGTCCATTCCGTCCATTGTTTTACGTCCTGTTCTGTTTGAATAATTGTTCCTTGAGTCGCAAGGATTGGAGCTTCGATAACACCGCCCATCCTATTGCTCAAATACATAATTAACCAGATTGCCATAGGAAAAATCTATAGCTCAAGAAAACAACGTCCTCGCATCAAAAGACAAAGGTCTACCCGCGAGACAGTATTTCAAAGGGAAGCTTAAACAATTCGAATGGTGGGCGATAACGGGCTCGAACCGCTGACCCTCTCGGTGTAAACGAGATGCTCTACCAACTGAGCTAATCGCCCACTCGAAAAGCTCCTTTAAGCCCTCAGTGGCCGCGTTACAAGCCTAAAAGCACCCTATTCTGTAAAATATATATGCGAAGGAAGCCTATCTCAGCGAACATATCTAATTGATTTAAAGCAGGCTTTACCTTGCGTTAAATATGCAACACTTACATGATTATAACTGACCTGTCTTAAATGTCATACCACCCTTCATCGGTAAGACGTAAAAGCAAGATAATAAATAAGATTATTAAATCAAATAAATGCGTGAGAGAGCAATCATGAATAAACTAAGACTTACCCTTATAGCTTGCGTAAGCACCCTTGCATTCGCTGGCACAGCCTCAGCCCAAAATATCTTTCAAATGGAAAGAACAGACGGTTACGTTTATACGTCGGGTTTTGTAGGGGCCGTTTTTCCTGATGACATCGCCAATATCGATTTGGACACAGACATCACATATGGCGGCGCGATCGGCGGCAAACTCCCATTTAAATCATTTGGCTTCATTCATACGCGCATTGAGGCAGAAGTCAGCTATTTCGAAACGGATGCTTCCAGTTCAGACCCTGCATTCGCTTTTGTAGGTGGCACGAGCCTCGACAACCTCTTCATATATGGCAATTCCTATGCAGATTTTATCTGGAAAGAAAATCAAGCTGCGATCCCATATTTTGGCGGCGGACTTGGTATTGCCATTTCAGACGCGCCAGGTGTTTCATCAACGACAAACTTTTCAACACATAACTCTATCGGCCTAACTGTCCCGATTAATCAGATCGACCTTTATGCGGAAGGCCGCTATTTCACAATTTATAATGATGGCCCTAATCTGGACGGTATCAACCTGACAGTTGGCTTACGCTATAAATTCTAATATTTGCACCAAACTCAAAATGAATAAGCCGGTAACTTTTGTTGCCGGCTTTTTTGCACTTGATCCCATATCAAAACGGGCATCATATCGTCACCTATGATGACCAAATTACCATATACAGCCTGCCTAAAACTAATAGGCCCCGACACCGTGACGCTATTAGAGCGCCTCGTGACGTGCCGGGTTGACGATATGAGCGCAGGCGATCAACGCCCCGGCGCATTGCTAACCCCTCAAGGCAAGATCATCGCAGACTTTCACCTCACCCGCACACAAGACGGGTGTGACCTACAGGTTCATGACGATGCCGTTGCCGATCTAGAAAAACGCCTCAAAATGTTCCGCTTGCGCGCGGATGTAAAAATAGAACGCACCGCTCTGCCAACCAGTCCACATGACGAGCTAGAGCGCATCAAGTCCGGCCTCGCCGTCTTCGGAACCGACTTTATGGCTGCGGATGTTTTCCCGACAGATATCAATTTAGATATACGCGGCGGCATTGATTACAAAAAGGGCTGCTTTGTTGGCCAAGAAGTCGTCAGCCGGATGAAGCGGCGCGGTAAAATCCGCAAGCGGACAGTTTCCTTTATCGGGCCGGGTCTTAGCGCGGGCCAGACCCTTCGTGCCGGAGACAAGAAGATTGGCGTCATAACAAGCGCTGCGGGAGACGCCGCGCTAGGCCGTGTGCGCATCGATCATTTGGCCGCCGCGCGCGTCGATGATCACCCCGTTATGGCAGATGACACGCCGCTCAATATCCCAACACCAGACTGGCTACTCAACGAAATGAAAGATATACAGGATGCCAACACCTGACCGAAGCCTGCCCTGCGGATGGGCACCCGCAAATGATGCCTTCTACCGCGCCTATCATGATGAGGAATGGGGCGTGCCCGAATATGACCCGCGCGCGCTCTGGGAGAAACTCCAGCTCGACGGCATGCAGGCTGGACTCTCATGGATCACCATTTTGCGAAAACGCGAAACCATGCGCGAGGAATTCGACGACTTCAATCCGGAAAAAATCGCACGGTGGAACCAGAAGCGCATCGACAAAGCCCTCAAAAATCCCGGCATTATCCGCAGCCCAAAAAAGGTTGAAGCCTGCATCGGGAACGCCAAAGCCTATCTGCACGCCATGGAAACGGGCGAGGATTTTTCCGACTGGCTCTGGTCTTATGTCGACGGCAAACCGATTGTCGGAAAATGGAAAAACTATAAGGACGCGCCAACAAAAACGCCGATTTCAGAACAGCTCGCAAAAGACCTCAAAAAGCGCGGCCATAAATTTTGCGGGCCTGTCATCGTCTACGCATTCATGCAGGCCGTTGGCATGATCAATGACCATGAGCTGAGCTGTCCGCGTCACAAAGCCGTACAAGCCTTGGCCCGGTGACATTTCCGGCCTTCTAGCTCGCAAATGAATCAAAGGCTCGACGCATCCCCAAGATGCAGATAAACTCAATCGACCCAACAATAATCAAGGCGGCGCACGCCGGTAGATTCACATGATTACACCCGTTATTTCAGCCACTGGATTGTGGACACCCCCGAACTCCGTTTCCAACGAAGAGCTCGTCTCCAGTTTCAATCAATGGGTCGAAAACTGGAACACCGCGCACGCTGAAGATATCGAAGCTGGCCGCGTCGAGGCCAAAGGCCCCTCCTCGGTGGAATTTATCGAAAAAGCCTCCGGCATTAAGGCCCGCTTCGTAATCGACAAGTCGGGCATTATCGACCCGGCCATCATGCGCCCGCAAATCGCCGAGCGCCCAAACGAAGAGCCAAGCCTGCTCGCTGAAATGGCCGTCAAAGCGGCAAAGCAAGCGCTTGAAACCGCAGGCCGCAAAGCTGAAGACGTGGACGCAGTCTTGTGCGCCTGTTCAAACCTCCAACGCGCCTATCCCGCCATCGCCGTCGAAATTCAGGATTTGCTTGGCATTGACGGCTTCGGCTTTGATATGAATGTCGCCTGTTC
>CAZXTI010000124.1:0-2684 GCA_964643565.1 uncultured Hyphomonas sp.
GAATGGTCGGAGTGAGAGGATTCGAACCTCCGACCCCTGCTCCCCCAGAGCAGTGCGCTAACCGGGCTGCGCCACACTCCGACACGGGGGACGGTATGACGTAAAGCGTTTCGATTTGCAACGGGGTATAATTGGATTTAGAAGCCGAAGCCGGTTTTAAGCCGCGCGCGTGGCACGCATTGCGTCGAGGCGGCGCTTCAGGTCGGTCATTTCAACGAGGACGGACTGCAAGCGCTCAGTCGAGCCAGTTGCGTCCTGCGAGCTTGTCGCCGTCTCGTCTTGTGACAGTTCCGCGCCGAAGGCATTGCTTACGGCTTGTTGCAGATCGCGCGCCGGGCTTGGTTGAGCAATGGGCGCAGCCTGAGGCGTCATATCGACCTCGATTGCGCTTGGTGTGATATTGCCAAGACGCGCCTCGCCGCCGAGCACAGCTGCGACACCCTGCTCTGTCAGTATGGCCTTGGCGCCTTTGAGGGTCATTCCGCCCTCATGCACCAACATTTGGATTGCGCGCAGCCCATCAATATCTTTAGGCCGGAACAAGCGGCGTCCATCAGAGCGCTTGATCGGTTTTACATGTTTTGGAAATTTGGTTTCCCAGTAGCGTAAGACATGGGTTTGAAGCCCTAATAATTTGGCCGCCTCGCCAATTGAACGTAATGCATCATTTGATTTAGAACGAAGCTTTCTGGCGGCCATATTTTGTCTTCCTATTTTGTCATTTCGCTGAGTCCACACGATCCTTGAGCTTTGGAGAGGCACGGAAAGTCGTCACCCGGCGCGCACTGATTTCAGCGCCAACACCTGTCTTCGGGTTTCGACCTTCTCTTGCAGCCTTGTCGCGTACGACAAAATTTCCAAATCGGGAGAGTTTCACCGTCCCGGTTTCCTGCAAAGCTTCCCCGATAAGATCAATCGTCCGATCGAGTAGGTCGGAACACTCCTGCCTAGTTAAGCCAACTTCATGCACTAATGCTTCGGTTACTTCAGCTCTGGTCAACGTTCTGTTCGCCACAGGAATCTCCACTCGTTAACAAATACCCAAAAATCCTTAACGGAATACTACATTCTGAATAGAGAGGCGCCCCATGTGAAGCCGCCCCCCATTGCTTCGATCAGGACAAGTTGCCCCTTTTTTATTCGCCCATCCCGCACAGCTGTATCTAGCGCGAGGGGAATAGACGCTGCTGATGTGTTGCCATGATCGCCCACAGTTGAAACAACACGCTCTGCATCTATGCCCAATTTTTTTGCCACACCGTCCAATATACGTTGATTAGCCTGATGCGGAACAAACCAGTCTATATTGGATATATCGATATTAGCCTTATCGACAACACTTTTTACAGCAGATGTGATATTCGTCACGGCATGTTTAAAAACTTGCGGACCATTCATCCGCACATGACCAATTGTTCCGGTGGAAGAAACGCCCCCGTCCACGTACAGTAATTCAGACTTTCGCCCATCGGTTCGAATGTCGTGGGCAAGAACCCCCTCGGACGTATTTTCTCCGTCGCCTTCCTCAGCGCGGATGACAACCGCCCCGCCGCCATCGCCAAACAGAACACATGTGCTGCGGTCTTCCCAATCCAGGATTCTGGAGAACGTTTCTGCGCCAATTACAAGCGCCGTCTTAAACATGCCTTGTTTGAGGAAATTATCCGCTGTCGCCAACGCAAACACAAAGCCTGAGCACACGGCTTGAACATCAAATGCGGCGCCATTGGTAACACCAAGTTTTTCCTGAATAGCGGACGCGGTCGCCGGGAAGGTTCTGTCAGGCGTTGTTGTCGCCAATACGATCAGATCAATTTCGCTTGCAGCAATATTGGCCATCTCCATCGCGGCGCGCGCGGCATGGGTTCCGATATCAGAGGTCATCTCACTATCGCTAGCAATGTGGCGGGTGCGGATACCTGTCCGGGTCTGTATCCACTCATCGGACGTATCAACCTTTTGCGCCAACTCCGCATTCGTCATGCAATGCGCCGGTAAGTAAGAGCCGGTGCCAAGGACGCGGGTTATAATCTTACTCACTTGGTCACCTCATTTTGCTCGGCTTTCTTCTCTGTTAACAAAGCCACCCGTTGTAGACCACCCAAAACCTCATCCTTATACTGACTGACAGCCAAATCTGCAGCAAGATTTATCGCCGTGGCGTAACCCTCAGTATCTGTGCCGCCATGACTTTTCACCACGACACCGTTCAACCCAAGCAATACGCCGCCATTTACGTTACTGGGGTTCATCTTCTCACGCAGGCGATTAATGCCCTCTGAGGCAAGATAAGCGCCAAATTTTGCGCGCGCGCCTGTCGAGAATGCTTCGCGCATATATTGCGAAACAAGCCGGGCCGTTCCTTCCGCCGTTTTCAAAGCGACATTGCCGGAAAACCCGTCCGTGACAACAACGTCAACCGTGCCGCCTGAAATATCGTCGCCTTCGACAAAGCCATGATAATTCAACCCCAAGGCGTCGTTCTGCAACATTTCCGCAGCGGCCTTTAAGTGGCCGTGCCCTTTGGAATCTTCTGCGCCGATATTCAAAAGCCCTATACTCGGCTGCGCCTTGCCTGTAATGGCGCGCGAATAGGCTTCCCCCATAACGGCAAAGGTCACGAGCTGCGCAGCATCCGCTTCAAGATTGGCACCAACATCAAGAACAACGCTCGTGCCGGTCAT
>CAZXTI010000124.1:2784-5545 GCA_964643565.1 uncultured Hyphomonas sp.
ACAAAAAAGCGCGAGGCCCGCAATCGCCACTTCTGGCGCTGCATCACCGCCCATGGCTTCAATAGACAGAATGGTCTGGGGGCCTGCACTCAATTTTGTCTCCCTCGAAGCCTAACTAGGCGTGCGGTCGCTATTTCGCTTTGCAACAGCACTTAATCTTTAGTCGCCTATTTTATAATCAGGCCAAACTGCATGAACCACATCCTGATTTTCGCGTAAAGCCTTGTCTGCGCTGCGTAAATAAACGGCAAACTGTTCACGCGCTGCTTCGGCCAGCCCATTGCGCGCAAGAAACTCTGTCAGTGATTGCGGTTTTTCACTATCCAACGCCTCATTTAACCCGCGCGCCAGCCCCATAAATCTTTCGCCGAGCCCGCGAACCTTACGGCTAATCGACGAATCACCAACGCCTTTTTCCCGGTACGCATGGTCGAATCCCGAGAAAATCCTATCCATCAACTGCGCCGCTTGCTTTTTATGGCCGCGCTTGCCCAGCGCACGTAATATCAAGGCTCCATGCAGCGCAACCTGCTCAAACCGCCCCTCAAACGTGTCCTTTGCGATCCCGTTTTCGTATAGACCTGTTGCCAACGCGCCCTTCAGCACAAGGTCATACAATGCCCGGACGGTTACTTTATCTTGACGATTTGTGCTAAAAATGCGCTTGAGAAGGTGCATTGGCTATCTTTCGTGTATTTTGCGTAACTTGCCAAGAGCCGTAATCTGAAGATAGCTGTATCCTACAGCCTATAGGAGCGAATATGTTTAAATATGCAGTCATGGCAATCGCTGCCGCTTCAATGGTGACAGCCTGCTCACCCATCAGAACCACACATGGGTTCCAGCCTGATGAAATCGCGCCGAATGAAATCCAGCCTGGCGAAGATACACGGTCTACCGTTCTATCAAGATTAGGCACACCGTCCACGCAAAGCATCTTTGACAATGACACGTATTTTTACATTACGAGCCGGTATGCGGCTGTTGCGTTTTTGAAGCCTAAAATTTCAAGCCGGGAAATCACCGCGATTAGTTTCGGCGAAGGCGACGTTGTTGACGAAGTCGTACAGTATGACGCCGACGATGGTGAAATTCTTCGCTACGCAGCCCGCGAAACTGCAACACGCGGGCGCCAGCTCGGCCTGCTGGAACAATTGTTCGGCAATGTTGGAGCGATCAGGCTGCCAAACTCTGGCGACCAAGTCCCCGGACAAATCCCGGGACAATAAGTTTTCGCGCAATCTTTTGCGCCGCAACAAGACAAAACCCCCGAAGCAAATGCTCCGGGGGTTTCTTATTGATTTGAACTGTCTTGTGGACCTTAGTGGCCACCCGCCAGAACTGCCAACATCAGCAAGGCCACAATATTCGTGATCTTGATCATCGGGTTAACAGCTGGGCCAGATGTGTCCTTGTAAGGGTCACCGACAGTGTCACCTGTGACAGCAGCTTTATGAGCTTCAGAGCCCTTGCCGCCATGGTGGCCATCTTCGATGAACTTCTTGGCATTATCCCAAGCACCGCCGCCTGATGTCATCGAGATCGCAATGAAGAGACCTGTGACAATCACACCAAGCAACATCGCACCCACAGCAGACAGAGCAGCGCTCGGCCCGGCAATGAAGGAGATGACGATATAAAGAATGATTGGTGAAAGCACCGGCAAGAGCGACGGTACAATCATTTCTTTAATCGCAGCTTTTGTCAGGATATCCACAGCGCGGCCATAATCAGGCTTGGTTTCGCCTTTCATGATACCCGGCATTTCGCGGAACTGACGGCGAACTTCTTCAACAACAGCTTGCGCCGCACGACCAACAGCCATCATCGACAGACCGCCGAAGAGGTTTGGCAGAAGACCACCAAACAGAAGGCCGACAACCACATATGGGTTAGACAGGCTGAAATCGACAACTTGACCAAACAGGACGCTATCAGGTGCTGCTTGCGTTGCGAAGTATTTCAGATCTTCTGTGTAAGCGGCAAAGAGCACGAGCGCGCCAAGGCCAGCTGAACCGATGGCATAGCCCTTGGTCACAGCTTTTGTCGTATTACCAACAGCGTCGAGCATATCTGTCGTGTCACGCACTTCAGACGGCAGTTCAGCCATTTCAGCGATACCGCCAGCATTATCAGTCACAGGACCAAATGCGTCGAGCGCAACAATCATACCTGCAAGAGCAAGCATTGTTGTCGTCGCAATCGCGACACCGAACAGACCAGCAAGGTTAAACGTCAGGATAATACCGCCGATAATCGTCAACGCTGGAAGCGCTGTCGATTCAAGGCTAACAGCAAGTCCCTGGATGACGTTTGTACCGTGACCAGACTCAGAGGCTCTGGCAACTGAACGGACCGGACGATACTTGGTTCCGGTATAGTATTCGGTGATCACAACGATCAGTCCGGTAACACCAAGACCAGCAACGCCGCACCAGAACAGGTCCATGCCTGTAATGTCGCCCGTGATCCCAACAGCAGCAGCCGCATTGTCAATCACGCCAAAGCCGTTTGGCATCAGAGAATTGATCACGATCCACAAGCCACCAAGGGACAGAATACCGGTTGCGATCAGGCCTTTGTAAAGCGCGCCCATGACATTGGTCGAGCCAGCGCCAAGACGGACAAAGAATGTGCCAATGATTGAGGTGAAAATACAAACGGCACAAATCGCCATCGGTACGAGCATCATATTATTCAGATATGGCGCAGCTTGCGAGCCATCAGCACCAAATCCGCTGCCGAAGTAAATCGCCGTCAG
>CAZXTI010000125.1:0-5526 GCA_964643565.1 uncultured Hyphomonas sp.
AACTCGATACCGATTGCGCCAGAACCGATGACCAATAATTTACCCGGCACAACATCCGGCACCATGGCCTCTTTATAGGTCCAGATCAGCTTGCCGTCTGGCTCAAGGCCAGCTTGCGGAATAGCGCGGGCACGGGCGCCTGTTGCAAGGATGACATGCTTTGCGGTGTAGGCGGCGTCCTTGCCGTCCTTATTGGCTTTGACGATGACTTTCGGTGCAGGCTTGCCCGCCTCAAGGCGCGCTTCGCCCTCGATGACTGTGATCTTGTTCTTCTTCATCAGGAATTTCACGCCGCCGGAAAGCTGCGCTGCAACCCCGCGCGAGCGTTTAACCACGGCTTCAAGGTCAATCTCAGGCTTCAATTCTTTCAGTCCAAAATCAGTCGCATGCTTGGCAAGGTGCATCACCTCGGCTGAACGCAATAAGGCTTTGGTCGGGATGCAGCCCCAGTTAAGGCACACGCCGCCAATTTCAGCGCGCTCGACAACGGCCACTTTCATGCCCAGCTGCGCGCCGCGAATAGCCGTAACATATCCGCCGGGGCCTGAGCCGATAACGATTAGATCAAAATTTGTGTCAGCCATGGGTCTGGCCTCCTTTAAATGAAAGGGTCAGGACTTAAAGCAACATCGCCTCAGGCTGTTCGACATAGCGCTTGAACGCGGCGAGCCATTTTGCGCCTTCTGCGCCGCCGATGACGCGGTGGTCGCAGGTTAGCGTAACGCTCATGACAGTCGCGACGGTCAGTTCATCATTTTCGCCAACCACCGGTTTCTTCTCGCCAGCGCCGACGGACATGATCATGCCTTCGGGCGGGTTGATGATAGAGCCGAAATTCTTGATGCCAAACATGCCGAGATTAGACAGGCTGAACGTGCCGCCCATATATTCCTGCGGTTTGAGTTTGCGCTCGCGTGCGCGTGTCGCCAAATCTTTCATTTCCAGCGAAATCTCCGCAAGACCTTTTAGATGTGCGTTACGTATAACGGGCGTAATCAAGCCCCCATCCACGGCAACGGCAACAGAGATGTGCGCGCCATTATGATAAGCGATCCCGTCATCAGAATAGGACGCATTGCAATCTGGCTCATCAATCAAAGCCATGGCGCTGGCCTTGATCAACATATCATTGACGGACACCTTGATGCCTTCGCGCGCGGCGGCGTTGATATTCTTGCGGGCCGCTAAGAGGCTATCGAGGCGCAGATCCATGCTCAGCGGGAAGTGCGGCACCTGCATGAAGCTTTCCGTCAGGCGGCGCGCAACCGTGCGGCGCATGCCGTCGAGCGGAACAAGTTCATAACTGTCAGGATCATAGACGCGGTCATCCAAGCGCTGCGGCATGATAAGGCCGTCCGGCGCGGCGGGCGCTTGGCCAGCCTGTGGCCGCGTGGCGAGGCCCGTTCCGCTTTGGGCAGATTCGACGTCTTTTTTGACAATACGCCCATGTGGTCCGGAGCCTTTTCCGGCCAAGGCTGAAAGATCGATGCCTTTCAGCTTTGCGATCCGGCGTGCCAGAGGGCTTGCCTTGATGCGCGCATCGCCGCTGCCAGTGCTTGGCAAAGGTGTTGACGCCATAGGTTGCGGCGCGGCCGGTTTTTCAGCTGGCGTTTCGACAATCTCAGCTTCTTTGGCGGGCGCCGATGCAGCGGCCTTTGCAGGCGCGCCGCTAACGTCAATCGAGCTGGCATCTTCGCCGTCTTCTGCGAGCACGGCGATAACTGCGTTGACCGCAACCCCTTCAGTACCTTCTGCAACAAGCAGCTTGGCAACGACGCCTTCTTCAATGGCTTCCACTTCCATTGTGGCCTTGTCGGTTTCAATCTCGGCAATCAAATCGCCGCTCTCAACCGTGTCGCCTTCTTTGACGAGCCATTTGGCGAGCGTGCCTTCTTCCATGGTCGGGCTAAGCGCGGGCATTGTGATGTTAATAGGCATGGCTTATTTCCCCTCACATACAGCGCGACAAGCGGCGACAATATCGTTCGCATCCGGCAGGCTAAGCGCTTCGAGATTACCCGCATAAGGTAGCGGCACATCTTTTTGCGTTACGCGCGCTGGCGGGGCGTCGAGATAATCGAACGCCTCATCAACAACCGTAGCACAAAGTTCAGCGCCGACGCCCATATAACGCCAGCCTTCTTCAGCGGTCACCAAGCGGGAGGTCTTCTTCACGCTCTCAACCACCGTATCAGTATCCATCGGACGGATCGTACGCAGGTCCACCACTTCAGCGGAGATGCCCTCAGCGGCGAGCGTTTCAGCCGCCTCAAGCGCGAAACCGACCATGCGTGAATAGGCGACAATCGTAACATCCGCGCCTTCGCGTTTAATCGCAGCCTTGCCAATCGGTAGAACATAATCATCAAGGTCCGGCACATCAAAGCTCGTACCATAAAGCAGCTCATGCTCGAGGAAGACGACCGGGTTCGGGTCGCGGATAGCCGCCTTTAAAAGCGCTTTGGCAGAGGCCGCATCATAGGGTGCAACGACCTTCAAACCCGGCACATTGCCATACCATGCGGCGTAATCCTGTGAGTGCTGCGCACCAACGCGAGAGGCTGCGCCGTTTGGTCCACGGAACACGATCGGGCAACCCATTTGGCCCCCAGACATGTAAAGCGTTTTGGCCGCAGAGTTAATGATGTGGTCAATCGCCTGCATCGCGAAGTTGAAGGTCATGAATTCGATAATTGGTTTCAGACCGCCAAAAGCTGCGCCGACGCCAAGGCCAGCAAAGCCATGCTCGGTAATCGGCGTATCAACGACGCGGCGCGGGCCAAACTCTTGCAGGAGTTCGCGGGTCACCTTGTAAGCGCCCTGATACTCGGCAACTTCCTCGCCCATAACGAAGACAGCTTCGTCAGCGCGCATTTCTTCGGCCATTGCATCACGCAAGGCGTCGCGCACAGTCGTTTCTGTAAAGCTTGTGCCGTCCGGGATATCAGGATCGACGAGGGACGCTGAATTGTGCCCCATTGCGGCTGGCGCGGCGACAGGCGCGGGCGCTTCATCCTTTGCAGGGCTTGGCGCTTCGGGCGCGGCAGCGGCTGGCGCAGAACCTGCCTCAACATTGCTCGCGTCTTCGCCGTCTTCTGCGAGTACTGCAATGATCGCATTGACCGCAACGCCTTCGGTGCCTTCAGGGACAAGGATTTTTGCAAGGACGCCTTCGTCGATGGCTTCCACTTCCATTGTCGCTTTGTCGGTTTCAATCTCGGCAATAATATCGCCAGAGGAAACTTCATCCCCTTCAGCTTTTAGCCATTTGGCGAGCGTGCCCTTTTCCATGGTCGGGCTGAGGGCGGGCATGAGAATATCAATCGCCATGTTACACAACCTCCTTGAGGACATCGGTCCATAATTCTGCCGGGTCCGGCTCTGGGCTTTCAAGCGAGAAGTCCACAGCCTCCTTCACGATGCCTTTAATCTCTTTGTCGATGTCTTTAAGCGCAGCTTCATCGGCATAACCTGCTTCAATAATCTGCTCTTTTAATCCGGTGATCGGGTCATTATGCGTGCGAACATCATCGACTTCTTCGCGTTTGCGATACTTGGCCGGATCAGACATGGAGTGACCGCGATAACGGTAAGTGTTCATTTCCAGAATGTAAGGGCCTTTCCCTGAACGCGCATGCTTAACCGCTTTTTCAGCAGCGGCCTGAACAGCAAATACGTCCATGCCATCAACTGGCTCGCCTTTGATTTCAAAGCTGATGCCGCGCTTATAGAGCTCTGTCTCTGAAGCATGACGGGCAACGCTTGTGCCCATCGCATACTGATTGTTCTCGATGACATAGACGACTGGTAGATCCCAAAGCGAAGCCATATTGAAAGCTTCATAGACTTGGCCCTGATTGGCTGCGCCGTCGCCAAAATAGGCAACGCTGATCGCGCCATTATCCTGATACTTGTTTGCGAAAGCCAACCCTGTTCCGATTGGCACCTGCGCGCCAACAATGCCGTGCCCGCCGAAGAAGTTCTTCTCGCGGCTGAACATGTGCATCGAGCCGCCCTTGCCTCTCGACAAACCGCCGGAGCGCCCGGTCAATTCGGCCATAACGCCTTTAGGGTCCATGCCGCACGCCAACATGTGCCCATGGTCACGGTAGCCAGTGATGACTTGGTCGCCTTCCTTCAGGACGGCCTGAACACCGGTAACGACGGCTTCCTGACCGATATAAAGGTGACAAAACCCTGCAATCTCGCCCATCCCGTAGAGCTGGCCCGCTTTTTCCTCGAACCGCCGAATTAAAAGCATGTCGCGATAATGCTTCATCATTGCGCGCTTGGACGGCTTTGCCGCCTTCTTACGCGTGCTTTTTGAGCTCGTTGCCATGTGTCACCTTCGTATTTTTTGTACAGATAGGCTATGACTTTACGCTCGGGTCAAGTCAGTCCCGCTATGCAGAATTGCAGATTAACAGAATGGTTTGAATATTAACGCGTAAATATTATTTCGTTAGGGCGAACGAATGCCAGTTTCTCACGTGCCAGAGCCTCAACAAAATCAGGGTCCACAGAGCCAGGGGTGAGACGTTTAATATCCATCTTCAATCGATCTATTTCCGCATGAACACTGGCCAATTCGGCCTCCAGCGCGGCCACACGGGTCTGCTTTTCGCTCCACTCGCTAAGGCCTTGCTCACCCGCAAATGTATGAATCGCAAAGTAAACGATGAGTGCTGAGAGAAGGAATCCGGCCAATTTGGACGTCATGGGTGCCTCTTATTCACAAATTCTATTAAAGAAAATGTGATTTTCGTAAAGAAACTCTTACGATCAGAGCGCGTACTGAGATGTCAGGTATTTAAGCGATTCCGGCCCGCCCGTCATTTTCTTGCCGGTTGCCGGATCTTCCAAGCGCGGTTTGCCAACATGCGCAGGGTGCCAAATATACTCCAATTGCAACGAACTTAGCCGGGCTTTTATCAATCGCGCGGCTGGGCTTGCTTCGCTCCCATAGAATTCCAAAGGCTGGGTCTGCGGCTTTGACGGTTTAGCCTTACGCCCACCTGTAAAGCCAAGCAAAACAGCGTAGCTCGACAAAATGCCGTTGATTGGTCCGAGCCAATGCAACAAAGGGCGCGGCGCACCATAATGCTTGCGCATGGCTTTGGCGACATCACCGCTCTCATACATGCCGTCTGGAACGAATTCATCAATATAAAATGGAAACTGTGCCCAGCCACCCAGCTCAACAACTTTGGGGCGGAACCGGGTTCCCTTCTTGGGGCATGGACGCACAATCACGCTTAAGCCAGCTTCACTCACAGCTTCGCGGGCAATGCGACACCACGGACACGCTGCAAACTCATAGAGAATGGGCAGCTCGTCCTTGGTCTGTGGCGTTGATCCAGCGCGCCCGGCCCCTAGCCGTAAGACCGTGGAGAAGAGCGATAACAACCAGCGTAGCGGATAAAGCATGGCGCTATTAACGCGCGTTTATCAGGTCTCGTCCAGCGTAAACAGCCTGAATACCAAGCTCTTCTTCGATGCGGAGTAGCTGATTGTATTTAGCAATAC
>CAZXTI010000126.1:0-5521 GCA_964643565.1 uncultured Hyphomonas sp.
GATTGTTTCTGCATCCAGATAGGTGCCGTGCTCAATCGAATCGATTCCCGCGCGCAAGGCCGCTTCAATGCCTTCTTTTCCGTGCGCATGCGCGGTGACCTTGCGGCCCATTGAATGGGCTGTGTCAGCAATCGCTTTAAGCTCATCATCGAAGAATTGCTGGCCAAGCCCCGCCGCCGTATTGGAGAGCACGCCGCCTGTCGCAGTAATTTTGATAACATCGGCGCCGCTGCGAATCGTCTCGCGCACGGCCCGGCGGCAATCTGCAACCCCATTACAGGTGTTAAAGCCCGACGCGATTTGTGTGATGGCAGGTGAGTAGCCGTTCGCGTCGCCGTGCCCACCCGTCGGCGTGACCGCCTTGCCAGATGCTTTAATGCGCGGCCCATCAACATAGCCTTTGTTTATCGCATCACGCAGGGAGAAGATGGCTTCATTCGGTGCGCCGAGATCCTGAAGCGTTGTAAATCCTGCGCGCAATGCCTTCATCGCGTTTGATGCGCCATATAGCGCCGAATCTGCATCGCTATCTGTTAGAGGGCGTGTTGCCGATTCCGGCCCGCGCTCGGAGGTAATATGGACATGGCTGTCAATCATACCGGGCAGCACGAAACTATCGGTCAAATCGATAACCGTTTCGCCGCCCTCGGCAGGCGTATATCCGCGCTCAATTCCAATAATGACACCATCTCTTATGCGCACAGTTTGTTCAGAGCGGTAGCCATCGCCCGGCACAGCGAGAAGCTTGCCTGCATGGATGAGCGTGTCTTCAGCGTGCGCCGCGCCTGCCAGCGCAATGCCAGCCGCAACGGAGAGTAAGAGTGACTTCAATTTCATGTGGTCGCCTCCCGGGCGGGGTGTTGGATCATAAACGTATTGTTGGTGGATTTTTCCCCAAATATGAAAGACCCGCAATGGTTAATTGCGAGTCCTCACATGATTAATGAAAAATGTGTCTAAGCCGCCTCGGCTTCATTGGCCATTTCAATCCAGTCATTGACCTCAGATTCTTCCAACTCATGCTCGCGCAGATAAGACGAGGCCTGATTGGATTTCAAAAAGCCCATCGAGGCGTGGAAAATCCGCGTCGCGGAGGCATTGGCCAAATCTTCGGCGCTGCGAATACCTGCTCCAACAAGGATTTGTGCATCGTGAACACGAAGCCCCGGAACATCCATCATAAGCCGGGCCTGCGCTTTCCATTCCTCAAGCGTCGGCTCATCAATGTGGCGGGCATCAAGCTCAAAGGCAATCTCTTCAGAATCACACGCGATGAGATCACCAATATTAAATATGCCAACGCGGTTCAGGCGGCGCGCCGTCTTCTTCCCGATAGATGGCGCATCGATCACCGGATCTTCAGCGAGCAAACGGGACCGCGCGCGCTGCGGCTGGTCTGTCTCAGAAGAAGATGTCTCGAAGAAAGCTTCAGGCGGCGGGGCAGCGCGGTCTTCGGTCTGCACCTCCTGCGGAAGATCACCGTTCTCCGTCAAATTCGTATCGAACGCAGCTAATTCCTCAAAGGTGAATTCATACTCATCCTCAGATTCGTCCGTGTCGCTCAACTCAGCTTCATCGTCCTGCTCGGCGATGCGCTCTTGGGCTGCGCGTTCTCTGGCTTCTTCAGCCTCAACAAGGGCAGCAAACTCAGCTTCTTCGCGCGCGATACGTTCTGCTTCCTCAGCCTCTAAACGCTCAAACTCGATGCGCTCTGCTTCTTCGGCCTGCAAACGCTCGCGTTCTTCACGTTCAGCGCGCTCGGCAGCTTCCTGAGCTTCTCTTTCTTCGATGAAGCGCCGCTCTTTTTCAGCCGCCGCTTGCTCAGCCTCAAGACGGGCCGCCTCCTCCGCTTCGATCCGCTCAAATTCGCGCGCTTCGTGCGGTGTCAGCTCTTCAGCTTCATCATCAATGTCTTCTACAATATCTGCAGCGATACGAATGACGGGTTTCGCACCGGCGGCGTCAGCCTTCAATTCTTCAGCAGGCGCATCTTCGGCGATCTCTTCAGCGTCTTCAATCGCCTCATCGGCAGTTTCGATCACATCTTCAGATACATCCTCAACAGGTTCCGCCTCGGCTTCAACCTCTGGGGCGACCTCAAGCGCGTCAGCAATTTCCTCGGCAGCGGTTTCCTGATCAACAGTATCTTCCTCACTGATGATCTCATCAGCTTCAGGTTCCAGTTCAAGCAGGATCTCGTCGACGATTTCGGCAAATTCTTCGCGCGGCTCATAGGCCTGCCCAAAGGGTTTCAGCGGCTGTGCATCCAGCTCCTCAATCGGGCGACGCAAAACCTGCCGGGCGTGCATCCGGCGAATACGCTTGTCATCATCTGAAAGCGTTTTGAGGACTTTCCCGGTTTTCTTATATTCGCGGTACATCGCATTAACCGTGCGCTGGTCACGCTCATCATCGAGCTTTCGGGTGACCCAGCGGATTGGAATATCGAGTGTCGCAAGGTAACCGGGCACCGTAATAAATGCGCGCGGTGCCTTCACGCCCGCTTCAGCAATTGCGCGGTTAAAGAGCGTTGCAAGGCCTGCCGTCGCATAAGCGATCAATTCAGCAAAGACATCAATAAGCGTCTGGTCGAGCCCTGCCTCTGGATGCTTTGCCCCGACATCAAGATTATAATGGTCGATGACCGTTTGGTAGTGGACATGGGATTTCTCAGCGCCTGCCCGCACCATGTCAGACACGAAACCAAGAGATTGCGACGTTTCAATCTCAGGATAGCCGAGCTCTTCAATGCGCGCTTTAATCGTAGAGCGCGATTTGGCAATCGACCACTCCACAGCCCGGTGCATTGCACCCTCTTCTTCGGTTTGTCCGGTATGAAATGGCTGGATCGGATCGGCATAATAATGGCTCAGCACACCCAGAGCATAGACCGCTTTGCCCCACTTTTTCGCGCGAAACTGCGCGACAGCCTCAGCATACCATTTCATCGCCGCGTCACGGGCCCCGCCCCATTCGCCTTCAGCAACATGCAAGACGTGATTCTTGAAATCTTTAAATTTGGCGTCTGGAGCCTTGGCCCCTTCCAATAATTCCTCATTATGCACAAGGATCAGATTACGCCATTTTTCGGCATCGTCGCCGGTCATAAGCGCCAAACTATCCATCGCAATATAATGGTGTGTCGAGCGGCAGCGGTGGGCAATAATTACACGTTCCAGAAGAGACATGAGCGTCATCCATTCGAAAGACAGGCCGAATCTCTCGGCAAAATTAGTTAATGAATGGACTCAATATCTTAACCCTTAAGAACGCATTAATATCCGTGCGCCAAGCGGGCTTTTCCAAATTTCATTGCATTATGGACGCAGCACCATCTTCAGTGCGCCGTCTTCGCGGGCATTAAACATCTGATAGGCGCGCGCACCGTCTTTCAGGTCTAAATGGTGCGAAATCGTCTGTTCTGGTTTTAGCTTACCAGCCTGTATAAGCGGGATTAATTCCGGCCAAAACTTCGGGACAGAGCATGTGCCTGTGCGAAATGTCAGCCCTTTGATAAAGGCCAGCGCCATTGGAAACTTGAAATCCATGCTCTGATTAACGCCGATGCACGAGACGGTCCCGCTATTCTTGACCAGCAACAGGGCTGAATGGATCGCCGCATCTGCACCGACGCACTCAATGACGCGATCGGCCAACTGCCCGCCTGTGTGTTGGAGAAGCCCTTGTTGCGCCGTCTCAGCCTCAAACGCGGTCGCGCCCAGTTTCTCAGCCATTGCCCGGCGCTCGGCCACCAAATCCACCGCGAAGACTTCAGATGCGCCCATGAGAAACGCGCCCTCTACCGCCATCAGACCGATTGGACCGCAGCCGACAACTGCCACCTTGTCACCCGGTTTAATCTCGGCATTCTTCAAACCGAACCATGCCGTTGGCAGATTGTCCGTCAGCATCAAAGCCTGATCTTCGCTCACGCCATCTGGTATTTTTGCAAGCCCGAAATCAGCCACTGGCACCATTGCATACTCTGATTGAACACCCGGCAAATTGTGCCCAAGGCCATAGCATCTGCCGCCCATCTGCTCGCAGCGCGAAATATCGCCGCTCATGCAGGGCGGGCACGCGCCGCACCCGACAGCCGCAGAGATCATAACCTTATCGCCCGTTTTAAAACGATGAACGCCAGATCCCGTCTCGACAATTTCTCCGACCGCTTCATGCCCGACGCAATATCCGGGTGTCTCGGAAAACCCATGCCCCTGATAGATGTGCAAATCGGACCCGCAAATGCCGCATGCTGTGACTTTTACAATCGCCGAGCGCGTATCCTCAGGTGCAGGTTCGGGGGCGTCAGCATATTCGATATTGAACGCGTCGCGATAGATTAAGCCCTTCATGAGGCACTCCCTTATTTTTGCAATGTCATGAATGTGTCAGTCTTTTCGGCAATCCGAAAGCCAAAACGCTCATAAAGGCCATGCATATCATCTGTAGAGAGTTGCCAATTGCGGACATCGCTGAAGCGGGATTCAAAGAGCAGGGTCGACATGATCCATCTGCCAATCCCGCGCCCGCGATGTGCTTCAATGATAAAAAGATTGCTTAAGCGCGCATTATAAACGCCGTCAGTCAGGACGCTAAAAAAACCTGCCGGTGACCCATCCGGCGCATAGAGGCCGTATGGATGCGCGCCCTCTATTGCCCGCATGATACGCGCGCGTGCCTCGCCCTTAAACCAAGACATCTGAACGAGATGATCGAGCACCCAGTCCATATCCAGCTTCTCTCGATCATCGCTAAGCACGAAAGCATGACGTTGCAGGAAAGCGTCCGGTTCGTGACTTAAACGCATGAACGTGGCCCCAGTTTAATTCAGCTCGCGCGTTCCAAAGTTTTGCCCGCCAGTGCTAATATCCATCATGAAGCCGCCCTTCTCGATAATAAAGATCGCAACATCGTTGGCATAATCCCAAACCGTGCCACGTCCAACATCTTGTGATGCGAGATAGACTTGAGAATTTGGCGCTAGCTCGCCGTAGTCAAAGCGGTCAAATGCGTCTCTATCGCGGAAGAAAATGACTTGAGAGAATGACTTACGACCAACCTGAAACCCGGCCGTATATTGCGTCATATAGGCCCGTTTATATGGTGTGTCGCCCTTGAACAAAATGCCATTGGAACGCCCGCCGCCCAGAACAAATCCGGTTTTTTTTGCCTTCGGAAAAACAGCATAGCCATAGGCTTCATCGAAGAAAGCCTTAAGCGTGGCATCTGTTTTCAAAAGCTCGGCTGCCGTATCGCGTGCATCTTGAATATTGCGCTCAGTCTTCGCTGACAGCTCAGCCGTCTCGCGCGGGTCCCATCCCTGAGCATCTGCAACAAATGGCGAAAGTGCAACAACGCACAGGCTCAACAAAAATATACGTAACATCGCTTTAAATGTCTCCTCACCCCTACTTTAACGAGATTGCGTGGGAATAACCAGCCGCTTCGCCCGTAAGGAATATGTCCACCGATTAAAGCAACTCAGTGTAAGTATTCTGTTAAAGTGTGCGCCAATCTC
>CAZXTI010000127.1:0-5464 GCA_964643565.1 uncultured Hyphomonas sp.
AACCTTGATGTCGGTGACCATGTCAGGTGAGTATCCCAGATGCGGGATCGACGCGGTGTCGACAGTTGGTGTGTAAGCGGTGGTCGCAGCCTCTGATACAAGCGGGCTCATTTTTCTAATCCTTCTTTTGCTATTTATTTTGTGTTCTTAACGCGGTGGCATGATTGCCAAGCACATATCGTAAATAGATATGAATTTATTGAAAATCAATAAGTAATGTATACTTTTCTTGATCAGTTTTGGAAATATCCAACATATTCAAGCGATTAAAGTATTATTGTTTTCGATAAGGAGGTTGTGCGCTGATCAATGCTGACACAAAGGGGAGATATTTATCCGGCCGGTGTGCTATTCTTCGGCTTTATGTTTGGCGTTCTGGCCGATTCGCGAAGGGAAATACCGTGAGCTTTTTGTTGAAACTGCCCCTACTAGCCGCAGGGCTTGGCCTGATCGGGTTTCTGAGCGCCGCATTTGCGCCTGCACATGCTGACGAATTCAATGTCCGGCGATGCGTTAATATGGGGAATGCGCTGGATGCCCCGACAGAGGGGGAGTGGGGTCACACAATCGATTTGGACAGTTTTGCCCGTATCAGGGCGGCTGGCTTTGACACGGTGCGCATACCTGTTCGGTGGAGCGCGCACGTCAATATCGCGGATGATATCGACCGCAAGTTCATTGCCCGTGTTGACGAGGTTATCAATGCAGCCCTCGCCCAGCAGCTCAATATTGTGCTCAATGTCCATCACTTTGAGGCCTTGATGACCAATCCGCGCGGGCATAGCGAGCGCCTTGTCCATATCTGGAAACAGCTTGCTTATTATTATCAGGATTTGCCAGCGTCGGTGTCGTTTGAGCTTATCAATGAGCCAAATGGCGCATTGGAAGGCGTGCGGATGCGCCAATTACAGGCTGATCTTATCACGGCTATTCGTGAGACGAACCCAACACGCACACTTATCCTGGGGGGGGAGGACTGGTCGAATATCACGACACTGAATACCAATTTCATCTCGCCCGACCGGAATATTGTTTACACGTTCCACTATTATGATCCGTTCGATTTTACCCATCAGAAAGCGCCGTGGACTGGACCGAACGGCCCGAAGGAAACGCGCGAATGGGGTACATCGCGCGAGCGCCAACAGGTGCGCGAAGACATGCGCAAGGCGCGCCAATTCTCCTTACAGACCGGGCGCAGGATTTTCCTTGGAGAGTTTGGCGCTTATGAGCAGGCACCTGAAGGGAGCCGGCGCGAATATATGCGCGCGGTTTCTGCTGAAGCGCAGGCGGCGGGCATTGGTTGGTGTGTATGGAATTTTGCCTCAAGCTTTCCGCTCTTTGATAATGGGACCAAGCAATGGGTTCCAGGTCAGCTAGAGGCTTTAGGGCTTCGCGCCAACTAAGGGCCTGGTCCCTTGCTTATTGGCCGGGACGCTGCCAAACGCTTATGGCATGGAGCTGATTGCGGACAATTTGGGATTACTCTCAACGCTTGCGGGGGCGGGCGTGCTTGCGGGCTTGCTAGCCGGGCTGTTCGGTATTGGCGGCGGTGCGGTGATTGTGCCTGTGCTCTATTTCCTGTTTCGCGGACTTGGCTATGAAGATGCAGCGCAACATGTTGCTGTTGCAACCTCATTGGCCACGATTATCGCGACCTCATCAAGGTCTGTTCTGGCGCACAATAAGCGCGGCGCAGTTGATTGGGATATTCTGAAATCCTGGTCGCCCTGGATTGTTATTGGGGCGCTTGGAGGGATGTGGCTGACGCGATATATGTCTGGCGAAATGCTGACAATCATCTTTGGCTTGGTCGCGCTCCTGATTTCATTGCAGTTCTTTTTCGGGCGACCGGACTGGCGTGTTGCAGATGATATGGTGAGCGGTGTTCCGCGGGCAGGCATTGGCGGCGCGCTTGGCGGCTTGTCAGCGCTGATGGGGATCGGCGGCGGTGCATTTGGCGTGACACTGATGACAATGTATGGGCGCACGATACATCAGGCGATTGGGACGGCGTCTGGTTTTGGTGTGGCGATTGGCGTGCCGGGTGCAATTGCTGCGGTGTTTGCTGGCTGGGGCAAGGACGGACTACCGCTGGGCTCGTTTGGTTATGTTAATCTGCCGGCGTTTCTCATGATTGCCATATTGACGGTGACGATGGCACCGGTCGGCGCTGCGCTCGCGCATAAGCTGAACGGGGTTGTGCTCAAGCGCGCTTTTGGCGTGCTCCTAGCAGTTGTTGCTATACGGATGTTGTTGAACGCTATTGGCGGATAATTAGCGTATTGCCGCGAAACTCATATGAGCGAAGTTCGCCAAGGAATGACATGCCAAGGAGTGAGTTCTTCAACTCATCATCCTGCAAGATCATGGCTTCGACATTTTCCACTTTGACATTTCCGATGCGGACGAAGGGCAAGAGAACGCTCGCCGCTTTTGTCTCGCCATTTGCTGTGTAGATGGTCCATGAAAAATCCATATTTTCGACATCTAGGCGGAGGCGTTTGGCGTCGGTCCATGTGAGCGCGACGACGCTTGCTCCGGTGTCGACGAGGAGTTTGATGCTTGAGCCGTCGACATCGGCGCGGGTCCAGTAGTGCCCGTCGCTCTCACGTTGGATGCTGGCAGCTCTGTTAGAAAGCGCCTCTTGCGGGGCGGGCGCGACCTTTACGGTGTTGGCATGGAGTTCAGGTGATTGTGGTTGCTCATCTATTTTTTCTGATAACCAAGCAACGGTCAGCGCCAAGGCGATTGCAGCGAAAATGACGGTGAAGATATTATCCTTGATCATGATCGCTGCGCTCTTTCAGGCGAACTGCTAATGTTTCAAGACGTGCGGGTAATTCGGCCATCACACGCTCGCGACCATCTTCGCCGAGCTTTGTCCAATTCCCAATTTCCGACAAATGGCGTCCGCATCCAATACACCACCCGGTCGCGCCATCGACTGCGCACACGCGAATACAGGGCGAGGAAATGGATTGTGTCGTCATAATTATTCCAAATCCCGTCTTGATTTCGATGTCTGACACGCGTTTGATGCGTTATGAAGCCTTATGAGGGGGCTTCAATAGCTGTAAATACTATAAATCAATTGCCAGATCCTGAACATAGGGGCTCACTTTTTGCCGGAAAATTTAGCTTTATCAAGTCCATTTGACGATGTGCGCGCGCTTGCGCGTCAAGAAGCGACACCTGATGAGGGCGCGGCGGAAAAGGTGCTGGAGCAATTATCAGGCATGGGGCGACCAACTGATTTTGGCCGCCTTGGCGAAGCGGCGCAGTGGCTTGCAAAATGGCAAGGACGATATCCGCCGCGTATCGAAAAGGCGGTTTTGGCGATATTTGCAGGTTCGCATGGGCTTAGAAGCCGCGGCGTATCACTGGCCACAGATGACTATACGAAAAAACATGTTGAAGCCTTGCGAAGCGGTACGGCTCCCTTGTCGGCAATTGCGGCGCAAGCCGAGGCGAATATTCAGGTTATGGAATTAGCGCTTGATGCGCCGACCGGAGACATTACCGAAGGTCCGGCAATGACGGAAAAGGAATGCGCGGCGACGATTGCTTACGGGTTTGAGGCGCTGGCGAATGAGCCGGACCTGCTCGCTGTCGGGGTTAGCGGGGCCGGAATTGGCACGGCCGCAGCCGCTGTTGCGTGCGCGCTCTATGGCGGATCGGCAGACTATTGGGTGCGACCTGGACCTGGAACGCCGCCGGAATTGACGAAAATTCGCACTGAACTGGTCGATAAGGCGCTTGGGCACCATCGCGGCTCAGTGTCCGATCCGCTGGAGGCGCTGGCCCGGCTGGGCGGACGCGAGCTAGCAGCCTGTGTTGGCGCGATCCTTGCCGCGCGTTTGCAGAATGTCCCTGTGATTATCGATGGGTTTGCGACAACGATCGCTGCCGGGATTGTGCATGCGCTGAACCCGAACGCCTTGTCTCATGTTATGGCGGCGCATGTGACACATCGCCCGGCGCATCAGGCTGCTTTGGAGCGAACTGAACTTCGACCTTTGCTGGAATTTGAATTTCAGACGGGCGGCGGGCTTGGGTCCACAGCAGCCATTAGCGTCTTGAGAACAGCTTGCGCACCGTTTATTGCGCGGCCTGCGGATAATTGATGCGGGCCAGCTTTACGTTTACGTAAAGGACAAACTGTCGCCCTTTCCGATGATGTGCTGAGTATGTATAATCCTTAAAAAGCGGAGATCATGCCATGAATCTGGAATTCAGCCCTGAAGAGATTGCGTTTCGCGACGAGGTTCGCACGTTTATTGCGGAAAATTACCCGGATAATGGTGTTGAGCGCGGTGCGCGCGACCTGACGCGGGAAGAATTTTTGGCGTGGCACAAAGTGCTTGCGAAAAAGGGGTGGGCGGCGCCTGCTTGGCCAGTTGAATATGGCGGCACGGGCTGGACCGCGACGCAGCGCTATATCTGGTCTGAAGAAAATGCAGCCGTTGATGCGATCCCGCCTCTGCCGTTTGGTGTGTCGATGGTCGCGCCAGTGATTTACACTTTCGGGTCGCAGGAACAAAAAGACCGCTACTTGCCGAAAATCCTCTCCGGTGAGGAGTGGTGGTGTCAGGGCTATTCAGAGCCGGGCGCTGGATCGGATTTGGCCAGCGTGAAAACGACGGCTGTGCGTGACGGCGACCATTATGTGATTAATGGGCAAAAAACGTGGACAACACTTGCTCAGCATGCGGACTGGGGATTTTTCCTGTGCCGGACCGATCCGGACGCGCCCAAGCGGCAACAGGGCATTAGCTTTATCCTGATCGATATGAATACGCCGGGCATCGAAGTGCGCCCGATCATTACGATTGATGGCGGCCATGAGGTCAACGAGACGTGGTTGACGGATGTACGCGTGCCTGTTGAGAACCGTGTCGGCGAAGAGAATATGGGGTGGACCTATGCCAAATTCCTACTGGCGCATGAGCGCTCAGGGATTGCTGGCGTGGCGCGCTCCAAGCGCGGCGTTGAGAAGATCAAGGCGATGGCTTCAACGGAAGTGCTTGATGGTGAACCGCTGATTTCCGACCGCGATTTTGCCCGTAAGGTGGCGCAGTTGGAGATTGATCTGGCAGCGCTTGAGTTTACCGAGCTGCGAACACTTGCAGGCGAAGCGCAAGGCAAGGGGCCGGGACCGGAAAGCTCTATCTTGAAGATTAAGGGGACAGAAATTCAGCAACGCCTCACCGAATTGGTTCTGGAAGTGGCTGGCAATTATGGCGCGCCATATTTTAGAGGTTTCCCCGAAGACGGCGGTAATGAATTTGCGATTGGGCCAAATTATGCGCCAGCGAGCGCGCCGATGTACTTTAATATGCGCAAAACCTCCATCTATGGCGGTTCAAACGAGATTCAGCGCAATATCATTGCCAAAATGATACTCGGCCTCTAAACTCCGCTTACCTTTGGGGGAACGGGGGACGCTTATGCATCGTTTGAT
>CAZXTI010000128.1:0-5456 GCA_964643565.1 uncultured Hyphomonas sp.
GTTGAGTGGTGATGGAAATGAATACAAATAATGCTGCGCAGGAAACTGCGCTAACTTTAACCGAATCTTTTTTGAAATCCTTGTCCCTGCTTGAGCAGGCGCATCGTCGTCTTCATGACGTCGTCAAAGACGATTTAGAACGTAGCGGCGAACGCAACCTAACAGGTGTTCAAGCGCTTTTGATCTATGAAATTGGCGAAGATGAGACGCCCGCTTCAGCTCTGCGTGCTCGCGGTGCTTTTGCCGGAACGAGCCTGTCTTACAATGTGAAAAAGCTTCAAGAAGGCGGCTATCTTACGCAGAAGCGCTCTAAAGCTGATAAGCGCACAGTGCATCTGTCACTAACGGAGCGTGGACTTAAGGTACGTGACCGCGTTGCAGGCCTCTTTGACAAGCAAGCCGGCGCATTAGAGCCAACGGCGAGTGTACGTCACAATGACCTGGACCAGTTTAATAAAACGGTTTCACGTTTAGAGCGCTTTTGGTCGGACCAAATTCGCTACCGCCTCTAAACGGCCGCGTTTTTCTTCCCAGAATATAAATATAAAAGCCCCGTATTCGTGCGGGGCTTTTTATTTGCTGTGCATGGTAATTACCCAGCGCTTAAGTCTTGCCGAACGCGTTGCGGGCTGTCAAAAGGCGGCAATATATTAAAGTGACCCTAATTATGCATAGCTCTGACACCAGCATAGATGACATCGTCTCTGTATTCCAATTGGATGGAAAGCCTCTTCGAGGGCGAACTGTTCGCCTTGGGAGTGACAGTCTTGGGAGTATTCTTGCGCGTCACAATTACCCGACAGAGCTCGCGCGTATACTTGCTGAAGCAGCAACGCTTGCAACACTTGTCGGTACGTCCTTAAAATTCGACGGTCGCTTGCTCGTGCAAGCTGAAGGCGATGGCCCTGTTTCCATGTTGGTGGCGGAATATGCGACGAATGGGAACTTGCGTGCCTATGCGCGTTTTGACCGCGAGCGCTGGGAGAATTTGCAGCGTATCAATAAGGGTGATCGGCCCCATATGCCTCAGCTCTTTGGCGCGGGTGCGTTGGCTTTGATCATGGTAAGCAGTGACAGCAATATGACCCCGTATCAGGGCGTTGTGCCGCTAACGAAAGCGACACTTGCTGAATGTGCGGAGGTTTATTTCCAGCAGTCAGAACAGGTGCCGACACGTGTGGCGCTGTCTGCAGCCGAACACTCTTTTGAGAATGGTCAACCATATTGGCGCGCAGGCGGGATGCTTTTGCAGCAGATCGCAGGCGACGATGCGCGCGGCACAACCGATGACGCCTGGAATGAGGCGCGTGCTTTGTTTGGAACGATTTCAGATGTGGAACTCGTTGACCCAGAGCTATCATCAGATCAACTCCTATATCGCCTGTTCCACGAGACCGGCGTCAGGTCAGACGCGCTTATGACGGTAAAGGATGCTTGCACATGTAATGAGGATCGCTTGCGCGGCACACTGGCAAGCATGCCGCAGGCCGAGCTTGCTGAAATGGCGGACGCTGGAATACTATCGGTAGATTGCCAGTTTTGTGCGCGCCACTATGAAATTCCTTATGCGGATGTTACGAGCCAGTAAACTTCGCAGGGCGTTTCTCCAGAAATGCTTTGACGCCTTCTTTGAAGTCTTGCGTGCGCCCAGCTGTTCTTTGCGCGATACGTTCTGCATGTATTTGCGCATCAAAGTTTCGGTCGGCGCTGTCCCACAATAAAGCGCGCGTCAAAGCCAAAGCTTGTGTCGGGCCAGCGGCAAGCGTCTGTGCTTTCTCCATCGCAATATCTAGCAGGTCATTATCGCCTGTCATTTGATTGATGAGGCCCCATTCAAGCGCTGTCTCTGCGCCGATCTTATTGCCCATCAAGGCCATTTCCATCGCGCGTGCACGGCCAATTAGGCGCGGCAATAGGTAGGTTGAGCCGCCATCCGGGACCAATCCAATGCGCCGGAAAGCCTGTAAGAAATAGGCATTCGGGGAGGCAATTACGAGGTCGCCCATCAATGCGATTGAGCATCCAACGCCAGCCGCGGCGCCATTGACCGCGGTAATGATCGGGTGAGGGTGTTCCTTCATCGCCATGATTAGCGGATGGTAATGACTGTCGAGTGCTTTGCCGGCATCAAATTGTTGCGTGCCAGCGCTATTGCCGACACCGCCCGCTGAAAGGTTAGCGCCGGAGCAGAAGCCGCGGCCTGTGCCTGTCAATATTGTACAGCGTGCGTCCGTTGCCGCGCGTTCGAAGGCGCTCAGAAGTTCGTCAACAGTATCTAGCCCGGCAGCATTCATCGTTGCCGTATCCGTGAAAGTTATGACCGCTATCTGGTCAGATACTTGATAAGTGATTTTCGAATAATCCATAAACGCTGTCCTTAGCCGGTATATTTTAGCAGGTTAGCGGCGTCTCCCCAAAGTGATAGTCGTTCCGTAGCGGAACGTATGCCGAATTTTACAGGATGCGTTGGTTTGGGTACAGTGGGGACAGAAAACTGCAAGGCATACGGTGATTTCAATAGGAGATACTATGGCGCTCGACGGACAAATAAGTAATAGCGAAATGGCTGCGGCGCTTGAGAAGCAAAAGGCTGCGCACCTAAGAGATGGATCGCCGAGCGCTGAGCTTCGCATTGATCGCCTAGACCGCGCGATCGGGCTGCTGGTAGACTATCAAAGCGAGATTGAAGATGCCTTGGCAAAGGATTTTGGTCATCGCTCCAAGGATGCGTCTCGGTTCACAGATGTTGTCTCTTCAATCGGGGCGTTAAAACATGCCAAGAAGAACGTAAAGAAATGGATGCGCGCTAGTCGGCGTAAGCCTGAATTTCCGTTTGGTCTGATGGGGGCGAAGGCAGAAGTTCAGTTTCAGCCAAAGGGGACGGTCGGTGTGATTAGCCCCTGGAATTTTCCAGTAAACCTGACCTTTGCGCCGCTTGCAGGCGTGTTGGCTGCGGGTAACCGGGCGATGATTAAGCCGTCAGAGTTTACCGAACATACTTCGGCATTGATGAAGAAGATGTTTGAGACGGCGTATGCTGAAGAAGAGATATTTGTTTGCACAGGGGGCCCGGATGTTGGCGCAGGCTTTTCTAGTCTGCCATTTGACCATCTTGTCTTCACCGGTGCGACGTCCATCGCGTATCACGTTATGCGCGCCGCTGCTGATAACCTTGTCCCTCTGACTTTAGAGCTTGGCGGGAAGTCACCGGTAATTCTTGGGCGCTCTGCTGATATGGAGAAGGCGGCCACGCGTATAATGAATGGGAAAACGCTTAATGCCGGACAAATTTGCCTCGCGCCAGATTACGCATTTGTGCCGAAGGAAAAAACTGGAGAGTTTGTTCAGCACGCGACAAGCGCTGTCACGCGGATGTTCGCCGATGGCCTCAAAGACAATGAAGATTACACCTCGGTCGTCAACCAGCGCCACTATGACCGCTTGCAGGGATATTTAGAGGATGCGCGGGAGAAGGGCGCTGAGGTGGTGGAAATAAATCCTCAAGATGAAAACTTTAGCCAGCAACCCCACCATAAGATTCCGCCGACACTGGTTCTAAACCCGACCGACGATATGCAGGTTATGCAAGATGAAATTTTCGGGCCAATATTACCCATTAAAGAATATACCGAAACGCGTGATGCGGTGGCCTATGTCAATTCCAATGATCGCCCGCTCGGCCTTTATTATTTCGGTGAGGATGCTGCGGAAAAGGATATGGTCCTCAATAATACGACATCCGGCGGGGTCACGGTGAATGATGTCGTTATGCATGTCGCGCAGGAAGACTTGCCGTTTGGCGGCATTGGGCCATCAGGCATGGGGTCATATCATGGCTATGATGGTTTCCTTGAATTTAGTCATCGCAAGTCAGTTTACACGCAAACCGGATCTGAAACGGTCTTGAAACTATTGCGTCCACCCTATGGGGATACATTCCGTAAGCAGGTTCAAGGGCGTGTTAAGCGCTAATATAGGCGTTTAAGAGGCAAATCACGAAGAAGCGACTGCTCAGTTACATGAATGCGTATTGCGTCTAGGGGCGATGCGCGCCATGTCTGTGCAATTGCTGACAGGATAAGTAGACGAATGCGTATATTGCTGACCAATGATGATGGTATCCACGCGCCGGGTTTGCGTGTGCTAGAGGATATCGCGCGCACGTTTTCGGACGATATTTGGATTGTCGCGCCTGAAGTTGAGCAGTCGGGTAAGTCGCGGGCACTCACGCTAACCGAGCCGGTCCGCATCCGCGAGGATAGCGATAAGCGCTGGGGTATCACGGGAACACCAACGGACTGTATTTTAGTAGCATTGCAAAAACTCATGACCGAGACGCCGCCTGATTTGATCCTCTCGGGTGTCAATAATGGGCAAAACATGGCTGGCGATACGTCACTATCGGGCACGGTCGCCGCCGCTTTGATGGGAACCGAGATGGGCGTTAGATCCATTGCGCTCAGCCAATCGAAAAATTTCCGTCATACCGGATCTCTGGATTGGGACACACCGCGCCTTTGGGGCAAACGTGTCTTACCGCCGCTACTCGATAGCGTGTGGGAGGATCATGTCACCATGAATATCAATTTCCCTGATTGCCTCCCGGATGATGTCAAAGGCATACAAGCGACGCGGCAGGGGCGGCGTGACCGCATGGTCATCCAGACCCATACGCGCACCGATTTACGGGGCAATGACTATGTATGGATTGCCTATAATGGAAAACTTTCAGAGCCCCCAGCCGGAACAGACCTGCGTGCGATTTATGACGGCTATGTCTCCGTTACACCTTTGCACACGGATTTGACCCACCACGCGCAATCAGCGGCGATGCTGGCGCAACAATTTGAGCAGGTTTAGCGTATGGGAGAGCTTACCGAAGATCCTTTTCAAGCCGCGCGCCTGATACTGACCTTGCGCCGTGCCGGGGTGACAGACCCAGATCTCTTGCGTGCGATTGAAACCGTTCCGCGCTCAATGTTCATCGAGGATAAGTTTTCTGATTTGGCGTATGAAGATTGCGTTCTTCCACTTGGGTGCGGCCAATATTTGGAGCGCCCTTCTGTTGTCGCAGAAAAAATCCAAATGCTCGACTTGGGATCAAAAGCAGACAAGCGCGTCTTACTCATTGGTGTCGGAAGTGGATATACAGCCGCGCTTTTAAGCGAATTGGCTGTCTCAGTTGCGGGGGTCGAACGCTATAAACTGCTAACTGAGCGTGCCGCAAAGAATATGCAGCTTGCGGGGATAGACACTGTGGCGCTCAAACATGGGGACGGGAAAGAAGGGTGGAGAGAAAAAGGGCCATATGACCGTATTCTTTTGACAGGTAGCGTTGAGGAGGTGCCAGATCCACTATTGGGGCAGCTCGCAAAACGCGGATTTTGCGTCGCGCCGGTCATAAAGGGGGACGAAACGATGCTGGTTTCAGTTAATGCGGACCGGTCCGAACTCCA
>CAZXTI010000129.1:0-5448 GCA_964643565.1 uncultured Hyphomonas sp.
GTAATGTCTTCGTCTTCAAAACAGCGCAGAACATAGATAATCGCGTCGGTCTCACGGATGTTGGCGAGGAACTGGTTGCCGAGGCCTTCTCCTTTTGAGGCACCTTCAACGAGGCCGGCAATGTCAACGAAGTTCATGCGCGCGGGGATAATTTCTTTTGATCCTGCAATATCAGCCAGCTTCGCCAACCGCGTCTCAGGCACAGCGACTTCGCCAACATTAGGCTCAATTGTGCAAAAGGGATAATTGGCCGCTTGGGCCGCCGCAGTTCGCGTTAGTGCATTAAATAGTGTCGATTTACCCACATTTGGTAGGCCGACAATTCCGCATTTAAAGCCCATTTTTCTTCCTTTCAGCGCCTTTGATGCGTGCAATAGACCGTTTTTACTGCAAAAAACAGCTAAAATGGCGCTTTTTGCAGCTAATTTTGCTTTGATCTGGTGGATTATCCGGTAAGTATAAGTGGAATAAAGGGGTAATACTGATGGCTTATGATGTTTTTCTTGCTTATGCACCAGAAGATATGGACATGGCGAATCTGGTCGCGCGAAGACTTCGCGCGCTTAAATTCAAAGTCCGTTTCAATAAAAAAGGTGAAGACTCAACATTCGACGATAAGGATGCGCGCGACGCACTAAAATCTCAATCCATGCTCGTGCTGTGGTCTGAAAATGCTGTAAAATCTGATTGGGTGAGGGCGGCCGCATCTGTCGGACATTCTCGTCCCGGCACCTTGGTCCAAACGGCTTTGGATGACACGATCCCATATGAACCGTTCCGCCTCGACAAGCGATATGAGTTGGCACGCTTCACCTCGCGGACAAATGTTGAAGGCTGGTATCAAACCGTACAAGAGCTTGGCCGGCGCGATGGCCGTGTTGATCTGCGCCAATGGATCGATATTCCAACCAAGGATGAAGATGGCAAAGAAGCTTGGCTGAGCGCTCACCCAACTGACCCGCTCGCGCTTCATGCGAAAATGTTACGTGATCGACGACTGGGCATTAAGCCAAAACCTGCGGCGGCAGCAGCTGGCGCAGCTGCATTGGCGGCCTCAGCGATCGAAACGGGCAGATCATCTCCGAGCGCGCCAGCAGCGACCATGGTCGCTGAAGACGAGGGCGGCTTTAACTGGATGATCCCATTGCTGCTGCTTGGTATTGGGCTTTTGTTCTTGTTTGCTTGGTTGAATAGATCGGCAGCTTTGCCAACCTCCGTTGCCGGGGCAACGCAGGTTGTTGCAGTTTGTCCTGCAGGACAGGTGCCTGAATATTTGATCGAGTCGCGACTGCTGGAAACAGGGCCGGTCACGAACAATGAATAGCTAATGCTGGGTCCATCCGGACCGGCAATATAGTTTCAAGAAAAAGCAAGGCTGCAAAGTCTTGCTTTTTTTATTGCTACGTCTTCTTTTGTTTGGGGTCGCCTTTCGGCGCTGGGGCAAGGCGCATCACTTCGGTTTGATAGCGCTCATCCTCTCCGGCCGCGAGAAATCCTAGTGCGCGTGCGCATGCATCGATTAAAGGCTCTGTCCATGCTGCGTCGGCTTTTGAAAAGTTTGACAGAACATATGGCATGACGCGGGATTTATCGCCCGGATGCCCGACGCCAAGGCGCACGCGGCGAACCTCATTTCCCAAATGAGCAATCGCTGAACGTACGCCATTATTCCCGGAGTGTCCGCCGCCTGTTTTGACCCTGCATCGGCCGGGTGCCAAATCGATCTCATCATGAAACAGCGTAATGTCCTGAGGGTCGATCTTGTAAAACCGCGCGGCTTTGGCAAGTGCTTGTCCGGTTTCATTATAGAAGGTTCTTGGCTTCATCAGCAGCGCTTTTGTGCGCGCATCGCCGGAGATGATCCAGCCTTCAGCCACCATCGCATTGAACTTCTCACGCCACGGGCTGAACCCGTGTTGGGCCATGATTTCATCGATGACCATGAAGCCAATATTGTGCCGGTGGCCAGCATATTGCGGCCCGGGATTGCCTTGCCCTGCGAGAATGATCACCGGCGGATCTCCCTTTTCGGCGCGCAAATGAAAAACGGCGCGCAAGCGATCAATGACATGACCAGCTGCGCGCCGCAAATTCATAAGCTTGGTTACTCAGCTTCCGCTTCGCCGCCTTCAGCTGCGCCTTCAGCACCCTCTTCGCCTTCTTCGCCTTCGCCAGCTTCTTCCACTGTCTCAACTTCGGCTGTACGTCCGGCGATCGTTGCGATCGTAAAGTCGCGGTCAGAAATGGTTGGGGTTGCGCCTTCTGGCAATGTGATGTCTGAGATTTTCACATTATCGCCAATTTCAAGCTGGGATACATCCGCTTCGAGGCTCTCTGGGATGGCGCTCGCGGCGACGTTAAGCTCAACCGCATAACGCACAACATTGAGCGTGCCGCCTTTTTTGAGGCCAGGGGACTCTTCTTCGCCAACAAAGTTCACATAGACTTCGACCGAGACGATCTGATCGGCTGTTACGCGGTACAGGTCAACATGCATCGGCTTATCGCTTACCGGGTGGAACTGAATGTCCTGCGGGATCACAAGTTGCTTGCTACCGTCATGGATAAGCGTGACGGTATTGCCGCGAAATTTTCCGCTATTGAAGGCTTTCAACAGCTCGTTGTATTTCAGCGTGATCGCAACAGGATCTTCGCCGCCGCCATATAGAACGCCCGGCACCAGATTGTTACGGCGTGCTTCACGTGCGCCGCCTTTGCCGGTGCGCTCGCGCACTGCAACATTGAGTTCGATATTCTTAGCCATGATTTTTCCTTTCGTCCTGAGATCCGCCCTGATTTATGCTTCGGGTGATCGCCTGACACGCACGGGAATAGCCCGTCGTTTCGAAGCGGCGACCTATAGGGGACAGGCGGGCAAATAGCAAGAGGGGGCGTACGCGTTCGCATGGGCTAGAAAATCTGCCGCGTGTATGCAAATTTGGCAAGCAGGTAAAATGCGTGAAAGCCAAGAGAGGGAGGCCAGTTCAAATTATGCTTCCACTTCCTTTGGAAACCATGCTGCAGCCATCGCTTACCCAGATCGCTCGCTTGCCATCGCGCGCGCCGCTTGTGCCTTATCCCACGCTTGATGCCGCACGCAGCGAAGACACGACGCCGTGGCGACAAAGCCTTGATGGTGTCTGGGATTTCCAATTAATCCAGCAGCCCGGCGCCGCACCAAAAGACTGGCAGGCGGGCAAAGGCATTTGGCGTGATATTAACGTTCCGGGTGTGTGGACACGCCAGGATACGGGCGATTTCCCCCATTATACCAACATCGTCATGCCCTTTGCGTGTCAATATCCGCCAGATGTTCCTGAGGACAATCCAACAGGACTTTACCGGCGGACATTTAACCATCCAGCAGATTGGGCTGGGCGCAAGACTGTCCTGCATATTGGCGGCTTTGAAAGTATGGCGCTTGTCTGGTGTAATGGTGCCTTTGTCGGCATGGCGAAGGGATCGCGCCTGCCGAGCGAGTTTGATGTCAGCGCGCATGTGAACGCGGGTGAAAACACGCTTGCGATTATGGTGATGCGCTGGTGCGATGCGGCATGGATTGAGGATCAGGACCATTGGTTCCATGGCGGTCTGCATCGTTCCGTTTGGTTAGAAGCGCGCGGCGCGGCGCACATTGCCGATCAGGTCGCGATTGCTGACTTTGACGCCGAAACGGGCATGGGTCATCTGGACGTTACAGTTTCGATTGCAGGACAATCTGCAGGGGCAAGCGTGCGTGCCCGATTACTGGATATAGACGGGACGCTCATTGGCGACCTCGGCGACGCAGAGGTTACGCAGTACAATCATGAAGGTACGCGCGCTGAACAAGTCGCGTCTTCATACGGTTTCCTTGGCTATGCCGCGACATTAGAATTAGAGGCCGAGATAAAGCCTTGGTCGGCCGAAGCGCCCAATCTCTATACGCTGGAAACGGAATTACTTGATGCGAGCGGTAAGACGATCGAAGCGCATATCAATAAGGTCGGGTTCCGGCGCATTGAGGTTGATGGCCGCCGCCTCAAGATAAATGGCGAACCGATTACAATCATCGGCGTGAACCGCCATGACCATCATCCAGAAAATGGCAAGACTTGTTTCTTGGAAGATATGCGCGCTGACCTGATTGCGATGAAGCAGCATAATATCAATGCGGTGCGCACGGCCCATTATCCAAATGATCATCGCTTGCTAGATCTTTGTGATGAGCTTGGGCTTTATGTCATCGATGAAGCAAATGTTGAGGCCCATGCGCGTTATCGCGAAGTGTCGCTCATGCCGGGCTTTCAAGCCGCGATTGTCGAGCGAACGCAGCGCATGGTTTTGCGCGACCGCAATCACCCTTGTGTCATTGGCTGGTCAACGGGAAATGAAGCCGGGCATGGCCCCGCTCACAATGCGGCTGCGTCGCTGGCGCGGGCTTTAGATCCGACACGCTTTGTTCAATATGAGGGCGCGGTGGCAACACGTTGCACGGTTCCATTTTTTGATGATGCGGCAAAAACCCAGACAGCGCCGAGCGAGAGCGAATTGATCGCAACGGATATTGTCTGCCCGATGTATCCGCCAATCTCAGCGATTGTGGATTGGGCTGTCTGGGCGGAAAAGACTGAACTGGATGATCGCCCGCTTATTATGTGCGAATTTTCCCATGCCATGGGTAATTCCAATGGATCGATTAGCGATTATGTCGATGCGTTTTTTGCATATCCTGCATTGGGCGGCGGGTTTGTTTGGGACTGGCGCGATCAGGGGCTTAGCGAGACCGATAATGAGGGGCGCTTTTACTGGGCTTATGGCGGACATTTTGGCGACGAACCAAATGACTATAATTTCAATATAAACGGCCTTGTTGGACCAGACGGCACGCCGCATCCAGCTTTGCGCGAATATAAATGGGCCGCGCGCCCGGTGAAGCTGACGCATATTGAGGGGCGTCGGGTGCGCGCGCAAAACCGTCGCAGTTTTGCTGACACGCGCGATCTGGAATTGGTTTGGCATTTGCAAAAAGAGGGTGTGGCGGTTGAGACCGGGTCGCTTTTTCCCGTGATCGGTGCAGGGGAGACGCGCGAATTGGAGCTGCCGTTTAAGACGGAGATTAGCTCCGGCGGCGCGTGGCAAGTTTTGCTGCAATGGAAGCTACGTGCGGGGACGAGCTGGGCCGAGGCGGGCCATATCCTTGGCCATGATCAGGTGATGCTGCAAGCGCGCGAGGCAGTGGATTTGCCTTTGCTTGAGTGGCCAAGCGGGAAGGGCGCTTTACCGCGCAATGCGACGCGGGCCGGGATTGGGTTGCGACTGGATAAGACCGAAGGCGTGACAGGGGTCGATATATTTGGCGAGGCGCTCATTGTTGGTCCGGTCGTGCCAAGTGTATGGCGTGCACCGACAGACAATGATGGCGGTCAACCCGGCCGCAATGCTATGCTATCAGGTCAAAGTGCGCGC
>CAZXTI010000130.1:0-5448 GCA_964643565.1 uncultured Hyphomonas sp.
CTCACCCTTCGGCGTCACCTTACCAACCAGAATGTCACCGGCCTGCACTTCCGCGCCAACCGCCACAATCCCAGCCTCATCAAGATTACGAAGCGCCTCTTCACCAACGTTTGGAATATCACGCGTAATCTCTTCTGGCCCGAGCTTGGTATCGCGCGCAGCGATTTCAAACTCTTCCAGGTGGATCGAGGTAAATACGTCATCCTTCACGATCCGCTCAGAGATCAGAATGGAGTCCTCAAAGTTATAACCATTCCACGGCATAAACGCGACAAGCACGTTTCGCCCAAGCGCCAGCTCACCAAGATCAGTTGACGGACCATCAGCAATAATATCACCCTTGGCCACCTTATCGCCAACCTGAACGATCGGGCGCTGATTGATGCAAGAGTTCTGGTTAGACCGCTGGAATTTCGACAAGCGGTAAATATCAACACCAGACTGACCAAGATCAGCCTCTTCAGTTGCACGCACAACAATACGCGTCGCATCAACCTGCTCAATAATCCCAGCCCGGCTTGCCACAACAGCCGCCCGGCTATCACGCGCCACAATCGACTCCATACCTGTCCCAACAAGCGGCGCATCAGACTGCACCAATGGCACGGCCTGGCGTTGCATGTTCGAGCCCATAAGCGCACGGTTCGCATCGTCATTCTCAAGGAACGGAATAAGCGAGGCAGCAACCGAAACAACCTGCTTCGGCGAAACGTCCATATACTGAACTTCTTCGCGCGGCACCAACATCGCTTCGCCGTTTACACGCGCATTGACGAACTCATTGACGAGATTACCCTTCCCATCAACCGCAGAGTTTGCCTGCGCAATCGCATAGCGTGTCTCTTCCATGGCTGACAGGTAAACCACTTCTTTTTCCTGCTTGCCGTTCGCGACTTTCCGGTAAGGGCTTTCAATGAAGCCATATTTGTTGATCCGGGCATGCGTCGCCAGTGAGTTGATCAAACCAATGTTTGGTCCCTCAGGCGTTTCAATCGGACAGATACGGCCATAATGGGTTGGGTGCACATCGCGCACCTCAAACCCGGCACGCTCACGCGTTAGACCACCCGGCCCAAGCGCAGAGAGACGACGCTTGTGCGTAATCTCTGACAATGGGTTGGTCTGGTCCATAAATTGCGACAATTGCGATGAGCCAAAGAACTCACGCACAGAGGCAACAACCGGCTTCGCATTGATCAGATCATGCGGCATCACCGTATCAATATCGACAGATGACATCCGTTCCTTGATCGCGCGCTCCATGCGCACAAGACCGATACGGTAATTGTTTTCCATCAACTCACCAACCGAGCGCACACGCCGGTTACCAAGGTTATCGATGTCATCAACATCGCCGCGACCGTCTTTAAGGTCGAGGATCACCTTCATCACTGACAGAATGTCTTCCTTGCGCAATGTGCGCGCAGTGTCTTCAGCCGGCTCAAACTCATCAATCGTTGCGGCCAGACGCATATTCATCTTCACACGGCCAACAGCAGACAAATCATAACGCTCTGGATCAAAGAAGAGCTGGTTAAACAGCGCTTCAGCAGCTTCCTGGGTTGGTGGCTCACCCGGACGCATCACCCGATAAATATCAGACAGCGATTCAAAATACGTCTCATTCTTGTCGGCGAACAACGTATTGCGCAGCCAAGCGCCGCGCCCAGACCCGTCAATATCGAGCAGTTCAATCGTTGAGACATTTGCTTCGCGCAGTTCAGCGATCAACTCTTCGGTCAACGCATCGGTGGCTTCAGCGTAAATCTCGCCGGTTTCCATATTCACAACATCGCGCGCGAGATACTTATTCTCTAGCGCAACAGAAGGAAGCAGAATTTCATCCGTCTTGCCTTCAGCAATTTTGCGCGCGCCGAGCACGGTAATCTTCTTGCCAGCTTCAGCAACGACCTTATTGGTCTTCGCATCGACAATATCAAATTCAGGCTTCGTGCCCTTCCAGGCATCCTTGCGAAAGCCTGTAATCCAGCCCTTCTTATCCAAGCGGTAAACCGAATGGGTGTAGAACTCATCCAGAATTTCATTGGTTGAATAGCCCAGCGCATAAAGCATCGTCGTCGCAGGCAGCTTACGCTTGCGGTCAATACGCACATTCAGAATGTCTTTCGCGTCAAACTCCATATCGAGCCATGAGCCGCGATAAGGAATAATCCGGGCCGAGAACAGCAATTTACCCGATGAGTGGGTTTTGCCCTTATCATGATCAAAGAACACACCCGGCGAACGGTGCATCTGGGACACGATAACGCGCTCAGTACCATTGATGATGAATGTACCCTTGTCAGTCATCAGCGGCACATCACCGAGATAGACTTCCTGCTCTTTAACCTCTTTAACAGAGCGCGCCTCTGTTTCCTCATCAATCTCAAAGACGATGAGCTGCAAGAGCACTTTGAGCGGCGCCGCATATGTTAGGTCGCGCTGCTGACACTCTTCAACGTCAAACTTGGGCGGTTCAAATTCATAAGAAACATATTCCAGCACAGCCCGGTCAGAGAAATCCTTGATCGGGAAAACGCCGCGGAAAACACCGCCAAGACCGTCTTCTGTCCGCTCTGATTGCGGCGTGTGCATTTGCAGGAATTGTTCATATGAAGAGCGCTGAACCTCAATCAGGTTCGGCATAGCGACCGCTTCTGGAATTTTGCCGAAGGATTTACGGATACGTTTCTTTTCAGTGAAAGAGAGAGCCATCATCTATCCTATTTATATCTCGCCATTAAGCGATGTGTGTGTTCGCCAGTATTTAATGCGCGGGCGCGGCGAACCCGGACTTAGCCGGATTCGCCGCGTTTTACTTTACAAGGGGCAGCGGACACAGCCGCGCACAATATCCCACCCCTCAGGCCAACTGGCCAATCGTGATCTATTTGATCTCGATTGTGGCGCCAGCTTCTTCGAACTTCTTCTTGAGCTCTTCGGCTTCGTCCTTGGAAACGCCTTCCTTGATCGGCTTCGGCGCGCCGTCGACGATTTCCTTGGCTTCTTTCAGACCGAGGCCAGAAACAACTTCGCGAACAACTTTGATCACGCCGATTTTCTTTTCGCCGCCAGAAACGAGGATCACGTCGAATTCTGTCTGTGCGTCGCCGCCACCAGCGTCGCCGCCAGCTGCAGGGCCAGCAACCGCAACAGCTGCTGCTGCCTTGATGCCACGCTCTTCAAGGTAATCGTTAAGCTCTTTAGCTTCCAGAATGGTGAGGCCAAGTAGCTCATCACCGAGTTTTGCAATATCTGCCATTTGAATAAACTTTCTTCAGATTTGGTAGGTTTGGTTTGTTTAGTTTCGTGTTGGGTTGAGTGCCTATGCGGCTGCCTGTGCCTCGATCGCTTTGATCGCACCGGACAATTGCTGTCCTTGCGAGTTGAGGCGTCCGATAACTTGCGTTGCCTGACCGAGCAGACGTGCAACGACAGTTGCGATCATTTCTTCACGCGACGGCATTGAGGCAAGCGCCTGAATACCATTTGCATCCATCACGTCACCATCCATGATGGCGCCGACGAGTTTCAGCTTGTCATTTTCTTTAGCAAACTCAGCTGCAGCCTTTGCCGGTACGGTCGGATCGTCCGCATAAGCAATCGCCACAGGGCCTTTAAAGAGATCTTGCGCCGCATCGCCGCCACTGCCAGCAAGGGCAATTTTCGCAATCCGGTTTTTGACCACCTTAAGATGCCCGCCACCCTCTCGAAGGGAGGCGCGCAGGCCAGACATTTCCGCAACACTCAGACCGGAATAATGAGTAACAACAACTGCTCCAGCTCCCTCGAAGATACCTTCGAGTTCCTTGAGCGCCGCTGCTTTTCCAGCTTTATCCATTACGGTTCTCCTATAAGAGGCGCCCGGACCATTCCGAACACCCTGGTTCCGCCAGTTTGGGAACTCCCAAAACCGACGCCTGCCCAGGGCATTTGGTCGAGCAAAGCCTGCGATATTTCCGCAAACCTGTCCTACCTCGCCCCGTCTACATGGGAATTATCGACAAAACGCCGACCCATGGTCTCGGACAGGAAAACGGGAATGTCCAAAAACATTCCCGCAAGCCGCGCTATGTAGCCCGACTATTCCTATTCTGCAAGAGCTAAACTTGCATCAATTGTCACACCGGGGCTCATTGTTGATGAAATCGTCACTGACTTCATATATGTCCCCTTGGCACCGCTTGGCCGCGCTTTTTGCAGCGCTTCAAGAAATGCCTTCACATTTGCTTCCAGCGCGTCCTGCGTAAAGCTCGCTTTGCCAACGCCAGCATGGATAATTCCAGCCTTTTCAACACGGAACTCAACCGCCCCGCCCTTCGAGCTTTTCACCGCTTCGCCAACATTCGGCGTCACCGTTCCAACCTTCGGGTTCGGCATCAAGCCGCGCGGGCCCAGCACTTTACCAAGTCGGCCAACCACAGACATCATGTCCGGCGTTGCAATCACCCGGTCAAAATCGGTAAAACCGCCCTGAATTTTCTCCATCAGGTCTTCCGCGCCAACAATATCGGCGCCCGCAGCGGTCGCTTCTTCAGCCTTCGCATCGCGCGCAAACACAGCCACACGCACATCGCGGCCCGTACCTGACGGCAAATTACAAACACCGCGCACCATCTGATCGGCATATTTCGGATCGACATTCAGGTTCACCGCAATATCAATCGTCTCGTCAAACTTCGCCGTCGCATTCGCTTTGACCAGCGCCACAGCATCAGAAACGCCATACGCCTTGTCAGCTTCAATCCCTGCGCGGGCTGCTTTAAATCTTTTTCCAGCCATTGTCTTATCCCACAACCTCAATGCCCATCGAGCGGGCCTGCCCAGCGATAATGCTCTGACCTGCATCGAGGTCATTGGCATTCAAATCTTCCATTTTCATTTCCGCAATCTCGCGGCACTGCGCCATGGTAACCGACCCGGCAACTTCATATCCCGGTCTGTTCGCACCCTTTTTCAGTTTCGCCGCTTTCAGCAACAAAACCGATCCCGGAGGCGTTTTCACAACGAAGGTGAATGATTTGTCTTGATAGTAATCAATAACAACAGGAAGCTTGAGCCCCTGTTCCTGGCCCTGTGTCTTGGCGTTAAACGCCTTACAGAATTCCATGATATTGATACCGCGTTGACCGAGCGCTGGCCCGACCGGCGGTGATGGGTTGGCTTGTCCAGCCGGAACCTGGAGCTTAAGCTGCCCCAGCAATTTCTTCGCCATTTGATCCTCACAACTTGTAAGAGGGGCTGGTGGTCTTTCGATCCAACCCGGTTGATAAAAGAGGCCCCGCGGTGGTGCACTGGCGTGTGCTCCCGCAGGAAGAGGCGCGTATGCGCGATAAGGGACGGCAAGTCAAGCAGAAGATGCGCGGCTTACACCGCCCGGAACGAACCGCTTAGGATGTCCGCTTTTGGTCATTTACTGCAATAAGCCCAGAGTCTTACTTGGGGCGA
>CAZXTI010000131.1:0-5445 GCA_964643565.1 uncultured Hyphomonas sp.
AAAACGATCCTGTCGATGCCTAACGAAAGGCAAACTACGAGTGGCTTAAAATCGCCCCAAGTAAGACTCTGAGCTTAGGCCACCCCTGACCAAAAGCAGCCCTACCCCGCCCCGCCAATCTCCGCGCATGTCGCAAGCAAACGCGTGATATCCTGCTCTCTCGATAGGCGGTGGTCGCCGTCTTTTATGAGGGTGAAGGTGAGGTCTTGGCTGGTGATGAGGTCGACGAGGCTTTGGGCGTGGGCCCAAGGGACCGGCTCGTCCTGCATGCCTTGCAGGATGCGCACGGGGCCGGAAAAGGCGATTGCCGCGTCCATGATCTGCCAGTTTTTGCCATCTTCAAACAAGGCTTTGGTGAGCGGCAATGGCTCATCATACTCAGAGGGTTGGTAATAGATGCCGTTTTGGAGGATTTCTTTTTTCTCTTCTGGCAAGAGGCCCGGCCACATCAGCTTTTCGGTAAAGTCTGGCGCGGGCGCGATGAGCACCAGACCGGAGACACGCTGAGGGCGCGCGATGGCTGCGAGCAATGCCATCCAGCCGCCCATGGATGATCCGATCAGGATTTGCGGGCCTGTCGTCAATGTATCAATGGCGGCGAGTGTATCTTCGCGCCACTGGCTGATTGTGCCGTCTTTGAAATCGCCATCCGATTGACCATGGCCTGAATAATCAAAGGCGAGGAAGCTGTGCCCCTCCGCTTTGGCCCATGCTTCAAGCACGGTCACTTTGGAGCCGGTCATGTCTGATTTGAAGCCTGACAACCACACAAAGGAGGCCTTACCCGGCTCGCCCTTATGCTGGCGATAGGCTAATCTGCGATTTTGCGTTGTGGAAATGTGCGAAATAGTCATGTTATGACGAGTTGAAACCTGAACTGAGGCGCTGTGTCAAACCTTCCAAATCTTTCTGGCAGAACTATTTTGCAGATCATACCGGCACTCGACGCAGGCGGGGCTGAACGGGCTGTGGTCGATATCGCTGATGCGGTCATGCGCGCAGGCGGCACGCCGCTGGTGGCGAGCGAAGGCGGACGGCTGGAAGATGCGCTGTCCGATGTTGGCGGCGAACTGATCGAGATGCCGATGGGGAGCAAGAACCCGGTCACCCTCTTTCAGAATACAAAACGGATTGCAGAGCTGATTGAAACGCGAAATGTCGATCTGGTACATGCGCGTAGCCGTGCGCCGGCGTGGAGTGCGCTGCAAGCGACACAGAAAAGCGGCATCCCCTTTGTGACGACCTATCACGGCGCTTATTCCGGCAATGGGTTCTGGCCGAAGAAGATGTATAATTCTGTCATGGCGCGCGGCGATTTGGTGATCGCCAATTCTGGCTGGACAGGCCAACACGTTAAGAGAGCGCATGGGTTGAACGACGACAAAATTGTTGTGATCCCGCGCGGAGTGGATTTCGTCGCGTTTGATCCAGAGGCGGTTGAAGCGAGGCGCGTTATCAATATGCGTCGTCATTGGGGCATTGGCGATGATAATAAACGCGTACTCACCTTGCTGCCAGCGCGGCTGACACGCTGGAAGGGACAATTATTGGCACTAGAGGCACTGGCGAGCCTATCGCCTGAAGAACGCGACGAGCTTGTTCTGGTCATGATCGGCGACTCCCAAGGGCGCAAATCCTATGTCGCAGAGATCGAGCGAGAGATTGCGCGCCTTGGGCTGGTGGAGTGCACGCGCCTGTCCGGGCATTGCACCGATATGCCAGCGGCTTTGGCAGCAGCAGATATGGTGCTGACCCCCTCTTTGAAACCGGAAGCCTTTGGCCGTGTCGCCGCCGAAGCCGCAGCCATGGCAAAGCCGGTGATCGCCGCTGACCATGGCGGCGCGCAAGAGACGGTGATTGAGGGCGAATCTGGCGCACGCTTTGAACCGGGCAATGCAAACTCTTTGGCGGCCTGTATCCGATCGCTTGTTTCAATTGGCCCTGTGGCGCGCGCAGGCATGGGGCAAACCGGACGCGCGCATAGTTTGCAGCACTTCTCAAAACGCGGGCTTCAAGCCGCAACGCTCAGCGTGTATAGTGCGCTAATTGCACAAGGAACGATCGCAGCTTGATTGAAACAAGGACTGTCAACGGGATTGCCAATCCCGGCGCTTCTGCCAAGCGCGTACTCATTATCAAGCTCAGCGCATTGGGCGACTTTGTCCTAGCGCTCGGCGCGATGCGTACCGTGCGACAAGCGCACCGCTCAGCACAGATCACACTCCTGACCACCAGCCCTTATAAAAGCCTTGCAGAAAAATGTCCGTATATTGACATTGTTGAAACAGATGGACGCCCCGAAAGCGTTGGCGCGACACGTGCATTACTGAAACGTATTCGGCAGCAAAAGTATGACATCATCTATGATTTCCACACGAGCGGACGAACAGCCAATTATTTCAAAGCGCTGAACCTGCCGGGCTTTAAACCACCGCTCTGGTCTGGACATGCGGAAAAGTGTGCCTTCCCCCACAAGAACCAAAACCGCGGGGCCATGCACACCATTGACCGACTGGCAGAACAATTGACCGATGCTGGTATTGGCCCGGCTGATGGGTATCTGCCTGACGGCGCGCCGATGCCGGACCTCTCCTGGGTCAGACAAGCGCTGGGCAATCCGCCGCGCCTGACCCCAGCATATTTCAGCATCGACGGACCGTTCGCACTGATCATTCCGGGCGCGTCCAAACATCGGGAAGCAAAAATTTGGCCGAGTGAATATTTTGCCAAAGTTGCCACCCATATTGCTGACGCCAGCGTGAAGCCAGTGATCATTGGCGGTGTGTCTGAGGGCAAGATCGCGTCTGAAATTCGCAAGGCAGAACCGCGTGTTTTAAATCTGGTGACACGCACAGACCTCTTTCAGATTGTCGGGCTGGCCGAACACGCTGCATTCGCCGTTGGCAATGATACAGGACCAATGCACATGGCCACATTATCCGGCGCGCCGGGTGTGGCTTTGTTTGCAACCAGCGAATCGAACATTGAACATGCCTCCCCTCGCGGGCCAAATCCGGTGATAATTGTTCACGGCGAGATCCTAATAGATGTTCGCCCAGAGGATGTCTGGCAGGCGATTAAGTCACTTGGTAGGCTGAAAGCGACTCATAATGCTTGAAGTAAACGCTGAACAAAGGCATATTGTGCAATGTCAGAAACCAGAAGGAGTTGACCCATAGCCCGCAGACCTCACGCGGCCCCGCCTCGCAAAGCAAGTGGCGGACCTCGCATAAATGAAAACATTACCGCCCCGCGCGTTCTCCTGATCGATCACAACGGAGAAAAGCAAGGCGAAATGCCAACCGCCGCCGCACTTGATGCGGCTAAAGAAGCCGGACTTGACCTTGTGGAGGTCGCTCCGGATGGCAATCCCCCAGTCTGCAAGATATTGGACTATGGCAAGCTACGCTTCGAAGAGCAGAAGAAACGTGCTGCCGCGCGCAAAAAGCAGAAGACGGCTGACCTGAAAGAAATCAAAATGCGTCCGAATATCGACACGCATGATTATATGGTCAAAGCCAAGGCGATTACGCGCTTCTTTGAACAGGGCGACAAGGTGAAGGTCACCATGCGCTTCCGTGGCCGCGAAATGGCGCACCAGCATCTTGGTATGGAGCTATTGAAAAAAGTTCAGGAAGAGTTTGACGAAGTGGCCAAGGTCGAGCTTGAACCAAAGCTTGAAGGTCGCCAGATGACGATGGTGATGGCACCGCGTTAGACGGCTTGCGCTTCACTCAGAAACAGATTGGGCCGGACAGCGAATGTCCGGCCTTTTTGTATTACGCCCCTAGTCCGCCAAAGCAGCCTTTAACCGCTCCAGAAACGCATCTGTCTGATCCACCATGATGAAGTGGAACGCCCCTTCTATCGTTTCGACACGGGCATTTGGAGCAGCGGCGTATTGGGCTTCATAGGTTGCAAGCACTTGGTCTTGCGGGAGGCCCATCGCGGCGTCCCACGGCATCATGACCAGCGTGTCTTGTGACAGGGCTTTCAGATCGGCGCGCAAATCTGCCGCGATCAGTTCGCCCATAGCTTTGGCGACCGTCGCCTGATCGGAAGCTTTGCCCCACGCATCAAGGGTGGGCAGGAAGTCTTGCGATTTCACCAAGCGCGACAAACCCGCCGCCTGCTGCGCATCAAAAGCATCGCGCGGCATGGCAGCCATTTGTGTGGCCATGAATTGGGCTTGTGTCGCGGCGAGTTCCGGGGTGGCGGCCGGATTAAACAGATTGGCAAGGAATGGAACACTGTCCACGATGACCAGCTCATCGATCAACTCCGGCGCAGCCAGCGCGGTTTTCAGCGCAACAAAGCCGCCTAGGGAATGGCCGACAAGGACGGCCTGGTTTCCGGGGCGCTCTTCAAGTTCCGCGATCAGGGCCTGCGCAATCGCATCGGTATAGCTCCCCTCCACGTCGATAGCGGGCGCACCGGCAAAACCTGCGACCTGTATGATGCGCAGATCATACGTCCCTTCCAAGGCGGCGCGCGTATCGTTCCAGACATCGGCGCTGGAGGCGAGCCCTGGAATGAGCACAACCGTGCGAGCCTCAACCTGACCTGTTTTGGCGACGCTGATTAGGCTTGGCTGAGCCGTTTCATCCGCAGACACATTTGCGCTGATTGCGAAGAAAACGCCGACCCCGGCAAGGAACAGTCCTATAATGAGATTTCGCATGTTATTTTCCTTTCGGCGTGAATAGGGTTTCGATGGGCTGGCCGAACACGTCGGCGCATTTGAAGGCAAGTTCGAGGCTCGGATCATATCGGTCGCGCTCGATTGCATTGATGGTCTGGCGGGAAACGCCCAAGCGCTCGGCCAGATCCTGCTGGGACCATTTGTTGGTCTTGCGCAGCTCTTTGAGACGGTTTTCTATTTGTACCTCCTCAAGACAATCGGGGTACACAGCCCCCAAAACCCGATCAGAGCTGGCGCAAGAAAAATCATGGGGATTTTCGGCAAGCCGCCATTCTCAGCAAACCCCAGAATGATCAGCAACCAGCAAAAAATGATAGCTCCCATCGCAAAGGCTTCCTTGATGATACGCTTATGCATTTCGTCGCTTCGGTAATAGGCGCGCATGATCGCCCAGAAAACGAGTATCAGCGGGACCACGGGCGCGAGCGCAAAGACCATTTTCATTAATCCCGGTTCCATGCCCCCAACACGCCCAACCGTGGCGACCAAAACCACTGTGTAAACAGTGAACGCCCCAAAAAGCTCGAAAAAGTATTTCCGTGTACTAAACTGCGGAATCTGGTTCATTGGTTTCTTGCTCCCGTGACACTCAAAATGGAAAGAGCTCTTTACATAATGGTTCAAACTAAAATGTAAAGCTTGTTGGTGATTATGTATTTGACAAACCAAGCGAGAATCCCTATATTAAAGGCATAGGAGATTCCCATGTCTATTCTGTCCAAAGCATACTTTCATGATGAAGC